>JAFGHS010000122.1 GCA_016930075.1 Deltaproteobacteria bacterium | reverse complement strand
TGACTCAACGCATTCATACAACCTCGGACCCTCCACCGTCCTGACACACCCAACTTATGGGGAAGGGTCAGCTCCAGAGGGGGACACCAGACCCCGCACCGCCGCCGGAGGGGGACATCAGACACGAGTTCTTCACCACGACCCATCTGCATGAAAAACTTGGAAATCGTCGGATTCTTGGAATATAAAGTAAAGCGATCCGGTACTATGGGGCCTTGACCGGGAGGATACGCCGCATTGGTCGACGATTTTAGGCATATGTTCTATCGATAAACGGATGATTTTTTCAAACCAGCCTCAAGATCGGTTAAAAATTCCTTCTCGTATAAACCGGTTTCAGCAAAATCGATTAATATTTTGGATAGTTTATCCTTTTTGAATTTCTTCAGCATAAAAGACTCTGCGCCAAGCTTCGATATCAGTTTCATCTTATCATCCGCACTAAGCGATTCAATGACTTCGGTAGTGTTTCAAACGGAATCTGAATTTTTTTGTTATCGTTTCTTTAACTGCGATTTGCGGCATGGTTAAACCTCCGAATTACAAACACCCCCTTATAGTCTAATCATCATTAGTCTAATCTCGATTAGACTAAAAGACGTTTTCTATCAATTCAAGTAAATTTCACCATCATCCGCAATTTAGCCTCACACTTTTGACGGTCTCGTAAGAAGTCAGCTTACAAGCATTATTATGTCATTTCGACCCCGCATTTTGCGGGGGAGAAATCTTAGCAGTGATTAAAGATTTCTCGTAGTCCCGCTTTAGCGGGACTCCACAAAATGACAGAATTCGACTTTTTACGGGGCCGTCACTTTTGGAGTAATGCAAAGCAGCGCGAAATAAATGGCTATTTTTTCATACAGCCAGTATGGATTCTTGATATTGAGCAACGGCAGCATCACCGGTGAGGAACAGCATACCTTCTGTACGGGCTTGAGCGAGAAGCAGGCGATCGAAAGGATCTTTATGAAGTGGCGGCAGCGACTCAACCTTTAAGGCATGTTCAGCAGTTATGGGGAGTTCTGTATACCCATGCCCTATGAGCATCTTTCTCAAACGATACGGATCAACCTTGAAATCATCACGACGAAGTCCCAACTTGATAACTATTTCCCAGATACTTGCCGCACTGAAGAAAAGATTATTCTCCGGTGTCGTCAAGAGGGTGCGCGTTGATTCGGAAAGCTTTTCCGGTTGCCCGGCTATCCAAAGGAGAATATGCGTATCGAGAAGCAGTTTCACAGCGACTTGCCCTCAAAAAGCAGCGTGATTTCGGGCGTTCCCATTGAATCAAAATCGTCGGGAACGGAAATTTCACCCGCCATGAATCCAAACTTTTCGACGCCTTTCTGTTCCTCAGCAGAAAGGGGCAAAACCTTAACCAACGGCTTTCCTGCTTTGGCGATGATAAAGGCCTTTCCTTGCGATGCCTCTTCAACCAGACGGGAAAGGTGTGTCTTCGCTTCATGGATATTGATGGTTTGCATAGCAAATCCTTCTCTTGGTGTTAGTTTAGTGGACTTAGTTTACAGACGCGACCGGAATATGTCAATCTCAAATTGATAGCAAAAAATGCCCCTTCAGCGACGATACCCCCCAAATCCCCTCAATATCGAACCACCGCAAATAAAACGCCGCGCGTGGAAAGACAATCGCCGGGGCGGTTTCCGCGGTAACCGCATAGGTTGTCTTTTTTCAGACCTCCCCCGTAGCCCCCTCCAGAGGGGGACACCAGACACTGTACCGCCGCCAGAGGGTGACAAAACACCCAACAATTCTAAATCTCCCATTACGGGGCACTGAAATGGTGTACAGCGCCTATACTTAATGATTACTTGTAGATATCGCCTCTGAATCCGGCTTTGAAAATGAATAGAAGTTCTTTATCCGCACGAAAAAGGATTCGAATCTTGCCGATTCTCAGTCTGTACACGTGGGGATGAGGGAAAAGGGGCTGGTAATGTCCAGATGATGGATATCTCCCTTGATCAGGGAAATTACGGCTTCTTTGATACGCTGCCGCAGCTTTACGGGGAGACTTTGAACGAACTGATCAGCTTTGCGACTGATCTCGAATCTGCGTTCTGGATGAACATTTACCAATTCTTAATTGCCTCCCGCAGATTAAGCGTCTCGCCACGCTTCAACTCATCATACGCTTCTCGCCTGTCGATTTCATCTTCCGGAGAAAGGATTTCCAGATCCTCTCGCAAAACTTTGATTTTTGCCGTAATGGACTTCCACTCTTCCAATGGCACAATGACGGCGGTGCGCTTTCCGGAATCATCAGTTATGTACTTCACGTTCATCTAATTTGCCCCCTTTCTGAAGATCAGACGGCGAATATATATCATACAATAGACGTTTGATCCATGCCTGATAATAAGTGAGCCGTCCCGCACAACCCCGACAATTGCCCGGACCATCTCCTTTTGTCCCTTGTCTTGGAGACCTGAAAAACACCGATTCTCTGTCATTGCGAGGCACGAAGTACCGCGGCAATCTCTTTAATTATCTGACACTTATAAGATTGCTTCGCTTGCGCTCGTGATGACAAATTCAAAGCTCTCTATTCATGATCGTTTAGCCTCACTTTTGCTACTTTCTCGATTACATTCAGATAGTCTTGGGCGAGTTTATCGCGATCAAAAAAAGTCGTTACATACGCGCGGCCGGACATACCGCAGGATTGGCTGACGACAGGATTATTTTTCATTTTCAGCAGCGCATCGATTAGCTGATCGCTTTTTTCAGGTTCGATATTAATGCCTGCGCCTGCATTTTGGATAAATTCCGCGGCAAAGCCTTCGACGCCGTTTATGATAGGCTTCGCCATGCCAGAAGCTTCAAAAATCTTGGATGGCATCACCGTGGTGAACAGATCGCTTTTGCGTAAATGCACCAGACTGACATCCGTAATGGAAAGAAACGCCGGCATCATTTCTTTAGGTTGGCGTCCGGTAAAGATTACATTGTCAAGGCCGCGTTGGAGCGCTTGGGCGGTCAGTTCTTTGCGCATAGCACCATCACCGATCAGCATAAATAAAATATCATCGATGCCGCGCTCTTTCAGCTTTTCGGCGGCGTCAAGCATAATGGTGAGGCCGCAGGCCATGCCGATTGTTCCTGAATAACTGCAAATATATTTCCCGTCACATTTCCATTTACTCTTCAGCGCTGCATCCGGTTCACGCGGTTCAAACAAATCTCGATTGATGCCGTTCATCACAACAGACAGTTTGTCCTCTGCCACGCCTTTTTGCAGAAGCTTCCGGCGGTATCCGTCCCCCACGGTCACGATATGATCGGCTGAGGCATACATTTTAAGTTCCATCCATTCCAGAAACCGTGTCAACAAGCTTTTTCTCAGGGCACCCACGGCCACTATTGATTCCGGCCAGATATCCCTGATTTCCAGGATAAAGGGAATTCGGCGCAAAAAACTTGAAATCGCGCCGGCCCAGCCGCAAAAGAACTGTGGCGAAGTGGCAATGATTACATTCGGACGCCTCACAAAAAATGAAAACAGAATCGCACTTGCCATGTATGAAACATAATTAAGAATGCGCTTGACAGTACCCTCATTAGCCGCAATATAAGTCCATACCCGCCGGACATCGATGCCATCTATAAATTCGCGCTGATAGAGTTTATTTTTGTAGCCCTCATACACGACACCATCCGGACAGTTTGGGACACAGGTAATGACTGTCACCTGATGACCGGCCTTTACCCAGCGGCTTGCATTCTCATGCGTCCGCGAGGCGGGGGCATTCCCCTCAGGTGGAAAATAATGTGAGAAAAAAAGAATCCTCATGATTGTGTCTCAATCGTGTATTTGACCGCAGATGATCCTGATGATGTCCACGAAAACAACAAAACTTGATTTTTTTGCTGCACATTGAATTCGGGACAGTAGATGCCGTCGCGGCATTCCAGCAAGCCCCTGCCACTGTATGAAATCCGGAAACTGCCTGCCGGATATTGTATCGATGCGGTTTTTTTGTCAATCATAGTGCATATGCACTCCGGGTGCAAGTGGAGCATTGAGCGGCACTGTACCGGCCTTTCTGACTCCACACGATCCACCACCTCTATCTTGCCGCCTTCCCGATAGGAAAAAGTCCGGTGATGCACAGGCCTGCCGTTAAGCCGCATATACCCGTCATGCCGGCCTGTCAACTGAAAACCGTCCGGCTGCGGCGCCCATGTGGCATCATGGGGATAGGCGCGCCGGGCCACACGAAAGGCATCCCACATCTCAGACTGATCCTGTCCTTCTATTTCCACTGTATTGTGAGCCCGCGTCGATCGACAGTAGCTGCGCATCTCTCCCTTTTCATAATCATGCACACCGCTGTCAACAATGACCCGGCAACCCTTAAGCGACAGCTCAAAGGAAAAAGTGTCGGCATGGGCATGGCCGGGAATATAATCCGGCCCGATGGGCCCGGCATCGCACACGATATATGTTCCGTCATTTCCACGATACCCGTAATAGCCTGCTTCGGGCAAGGACCAGGCGCCATGAGGCGCATTGCCGGCATCAGGTGCGACAAGCCCCATTCTGACGGCATAGGCAAACAGTTCCCCCGGTTCGTTGTATATGCCCAAAGCGCTGTCGTTCAAAAGCGCGATCTCCTCATCGGGATGGCACAAGGCAGCCAAAGCCTTCAGCATTTTCGGCAGCACGGGGTCCACCGCCTGCCGGAGCTGCGGGTTTCCGGTATTGCGCAGCATCAGAAACAGATGGACCACGCGGGCGTGGTACATGGAGGAGCGCTCAAAGTGCATCCCGTCTGAAAGAATCTGCTCCCGCGTCTGCGCCTGCAGAAGCTTCAAACCGACACCCATCCATCGTTTCGCCGCAGGGCCGTCGAAACAGGCGCCGGTCAGTGTGAGCGCCGCAGCATTTTCAAGCAGGTGGTTGCCCAGAAGATGATCTTCCAGATGGGCCGCCAGCCAATCGGCCTGAAGCCGGATGCTGTCCCAGAGATGTTCGTTGAAAGCAGCGTCATCCAGTGTTTGCGAATGATGGGCGCCGTAAAAAAAAGGACACCAGTTCATCAAACGAAGTGAAACGGGATAGGGCTCCCAGCCCTGCTGCCCCCGCGATAGTGTATGCCGGCATATCCAATCCCGGACAACAGATTTGGCCGTTTCGAAATCTGTTGCATCGCCCGGTTGATCAAAAGCCCAGAGCCACTCAAAATAATTCAGATTATAGAGCCAGAGCTTCGGCAGATCGGCACGCCCCCAATCGGGCATCCAGCCGATGGCGTACTCCTGATTGATAAAGGTCATCTTCCCCTGAAGGATAGCTGTTGTGCGATTCCGCTGTGCGCCAGGGGGTAAAAAAGCAAGCGCCGGTTTCCAGATACAGCCTGGGAAATCCGGCGCCGGTCTTGCGCCGAACCGCGAAGGATTCTCAAGTTTCAGACGCAACCGGTTGCGCGCCTGCGCCACGATCTGGTGGGGCTTCAAATAGCGGATGGTATGGTAGTAATGCGAAAAATTCACAACATCGTTGCCTTCATGAGATGACCCCCTCTGGCAGGGATTAACGTCCGCCTTCGTCCCCGTCCTTTCAGTTCGCCCAGATGTCCCCCGCTGGCAGGGATTAACACCAGCCTGTCCCTCTCTGGCAGGGATTAACACCAGCCTGTCCCTCTCTGGCAGGGATTAACACTAACCTGTCCCCCGCCGGCGGGGGATTAAGGGGGTGGTTGGGTTAATTTAGCCGTAAATTTTAACCAGGTTGCCGTTTGGTAGTTCTTCAACCACCTCCGTCACTGCGTGACACCTCCGCCAGCGGAGGACATTACACAGACTTACAGCGTAATAACAGCACCGCTCTGCCTCCGTCACTGCGTGACACCTCCGCCAGCGGAGGACATTACACAGACTTACAGTGTAATAACAGCACCGCTCTGCCTCCGTCACTGCATGATACCTTCGCCAGCGGAGGACATTGCACAGACTCACAGTGTAATAACCGTGCCGCTCTGCGCCGAAGCCACAGCCGCAAAGCTTGCCCTGGTGGTGTTGATAATTTCATCGAAGGCAATCAGCGGCGTGCCGCCCTGTTCGACGCACGAAATAAAACGGGCAATCTCGGCTGCGTGACCCTTGTCCTGACGCAAGGTCCTCAGTTTCCTGAAGCCGCCAAATCCAAAACCCCGTGTCTGCCGGAAATTATCCATGCGCAGCACCCTGCCGTCGCTGAAAACCTCAAGTGCCTCTTTGGGATAACTTTTGGCGCCGTTGGCAAAATAATTGACTGTACCAACCGAACCGTCTGCAAATCCCAGCAAGATCGACATTTTATCCTCCCGAACCGCCGCTCCCAGGCCGACCATCATGGCGCTTACACGCACAACAGGCGAATCTGCCAGATATGCGAGCAAATCGATGAAGTGACAGCCTTCACCGATAATCCGGCCTCCGCCTACTTCAGGGTTCTGTATCCAGTGCTCCGGCGGAATCGCGCCCGCATTGACCGTCATCGTCATGGCAAGAGGCTCGCTGCGGCCTGCCAGAAGTTTTTTCATCTGAACAATATGGGGCGAAAAACGGCGGTTAAATCCTACCATCAATAAGGGCGGGGAGGGAAGAGAAGGGAGGAGGGAGGAGTCAGGAGTTAGGAGTGAGGGCGGTGAGGGGGGAGGGGAAAGTGAGGAGTGAGGAGTCAGGAGAGGGGAGTAGGTGTTTATAATTTCTTGAAGTTCGCTTTCATTTATACAGAGCGGCTTTTCCACAAAGACATGCTTGCCCGCCGCGAGGGCCTCGCACACAAAGCGGGCATGGGTGTTATGGCCGGTCACGACAAACACTGTATTCACTTCGGTATCGTTAAGAACCAGGCGGCTGTCTGTTACGGCCTGCTCGGCCTTGAACTTACGGGCTGCATGCGCCACGGCCGCCCCATTGCGATTGCCTGCCAAATATTTTATCCGTGCCCCTGTTTTAATAAGGGCCGGCAGCATCGTGCTTACAGCAAAATTCCCAACGCCGATAACACCGGCCACGGCTTTTCCCCGCCCGTGCACATGTGCCTGAGCGGCACCCGCTGCAACTTCCCCTTGTCTCAAAGGTGAGCCGGCGGGGGGTTTCAAATAAATCCGCCGATCCTGATCGACCAATTCGGGGTATTCGAGCAACACACCCAGGGCATTCGGGTCATGCTGTACCTTGTCATAGGCTGCCGGTGCATCATTGAGCGAAAAACGATCGGTGATGAGAGATTCGACATCCAGTGCGCCTTTGGCCATCGCCCCCAGCACCGCCTCAAAATTGCGGCCTTCCGTCCAGCGCACATAGGCAAGGGGATAATCCTGGCCTTTTTCTTCGTAGGATTCATCATAGCGCCCCGGCCCGTAGGAACAGGAAACCTGGAAGCTCAGTTCTTTTTTGTAAAAATCATCGCGCCGCAGGTTGAGTCCGACGACGCCCACCAGCACGATTCTTCCCCGCTTTCGACAGACTTCGGCTGCCTGATGCATCAGCTCGTCGGTTTTTGTTGATGCCGTAATAAGAACGCCGTCAACGCCCGCGCCGCCGGTCCAGGCATGACCTGCGGCAATGGGGTCCGCGCCGGAAGACAGATCCACGATATGGGCTCCGAACTTTTCCGCCAGGGCCAGGCGTCCGGCATTCATATCGACAGCCATCACTTCACAGCCCTGGGCCCGCAGGAGCTGAATCGTCAGAAGTCCCAGAAGCCCCATGCCAAAAACCATAAACCGCTCGCCCAGTGTGGGCTGCGCAAGCCGTATGCCCTGAAGCGCTATGGCGCCAAGCACGGTAAATGCGGCGGCTTCGTCGCTGACATTTTCAGGAATCCTCACAACCAGGTTTCGCGGCACAGTAACCACTTCAGCATGGAAGCCGTTGCTTGCCACCCGGTCGCCCGGCGAGAGATCATACACGCCGGCGCCCACGGCAATAACGCGCCCGGCATTGCAATAGCCCAGAGGCATCGGCTCATCGAGCTTGCGAAACACCGCTTCAACCGTCGGCACAAGTCCATCCGTCCGCATTTTATCCAGCACTTGTTTCACTTTATCAGGCTGGCTGCGCGCCTTTTGCAGCAGGCTTCCCTGGGAAAAATCCACCAGCATCCGTTCCGTGCCTGCCGAAATCAGCGATCGGCCTGTTTTGATCAAAACCATGCCGCGCCCGACGGCAGGCACAGGCACGTCCGCAATTTCCGTGACCCCTGTTTTAAGATTTTGGAGAATCTGCTTCATTGGATTGTCAACTCCTTTGTCACCGTTTTATTGCTGAAAAGTTCCGTGACGGAGATTTCGTAATTGCCTGACGGATCGTTGAACGCAATGGGAAAATCAATGGAAACAGGCTTATTGCCTAAGATGACGACGCGTTTCAGCAAATCCCGTTTCTCGTCATTTTGCCGGCCGGGAGCCAAAGGATAACCCTGGCGAGGAAAGAAATCACCGGCGCGGGGCGGGGTGGCGTTGGAGGCCGTTGGAAATTTTGCCGTGACGAGCACAGCCTGGCTCCCCTGCGCGCCGGGGATGGATAAAAGCGCTTTGGCGACTTTGCCCCTTTGCCCTTTCCCGGGCAGTTGCACATGGACCGGGGGAACCGCCTTCGCCGTCACGGCAAAAAAGCTCGCCCGATTCGGGAGAATCTCTGTTTTAAATTCCTTGACAAACCCCAGTGATCGCCGATGCCTCATATCATAAACATAACCGGCCTTGGAAAGCGCAACCACCGCCGTCTCTTTCCTTCCCCCCTGCCGGAAAAGAGCCAGTATATCATTTTGCCCGTTCTTCCAGCGGATCACTTCTACGTTTCTCATTGCGGTTCCATCTTCCTTCTTCAAAAAGATGTCTGCATTGATGCCCGCCAGGGCCTGAAGGATTGTCTTCAGAGCGTCGTCATTGGTTCCCGCCGGGGAAGACTGTCCTTTTATCTTCGGCAGCAATCCCGTCAGGATTTCCGGCTTGAGCGCGTTGATCATATTGACGTCGCCGTTCAGGAGCAGGGCATGCCCTTTGCCGTACTTATTCAAAATAAGGGAAGGCACGCCCGCCATCATCGGTGCTGCGCGGCCTTCAGATGGTAAAACAGCTTTCGCCGTGTGCCGGCCGCTGCCTTCGATTCCGAAGAGCTCGTCCAGGACACCTGCCTCGCGTTTCTTGCAGTGGTCGTTGTAAATGCCCGGCCGCATGTCCGCAATGACCAAACCCCCTTCTTTAACAAACGCTTTGATAACCGCCGCCTCCTTATCCCCGATCATTTCCGTGCGGGAAAGCACTATAACGCGGAAGCGCTTCTTATCGAATTCCCCAAGCCGCAGCATCCGGTCCGTCACATAGGAAAATTGCAGCCCCAAATCCCTGATAGCCCTGTGCCATCCCACATGGGCCTTTTCATAGGCCCTCTTAGCGCTTATGCCGCCATGCAGCATGTAAGCGAAAGTCGATGGATACGAATAAAGAACAGCAATCCCGTCATCCTGCATCCGGGATTTCAGCAGGAGGTCCCCCAAACCATCCCTTACAATCTGTGTGTCCCGAAGAATCTCTTCCACTGCGGGATAGGGCCGAAAGTCCGGGGCGAGCCAGCCGTGAAATTTACCGACGCATTCCCAGCGCCACCACCAGACAGAATCCATCCCCCGCGTCACCATCCGCCAGTATTTCTGCAGAAGCGAATCGGCGTCCTTCGTGTATCCCATCCAGTTGGATCGGATAAAGTCCCGCGGCGCAATAGAGCGGATGACCTCATCCGCCGTTCCGGCGTACGGCGACCAGAAGCCCATACTTCGCACGATCAGGTCTATGTCGTCCCCGCCTGAAAGATACCCCGCGCCCTCAAAACCCGTCTTGGCCTGCGGATCGATGCCTGAAAAGGCCCTTGCGTATTGGAGTGCATACCGGACAAAATTGTAGGATTTGAACGCCTGCCTGTCGAACCAGCGGGGATAGTTCTTCTGTGCAAGCGCACTTGCTTCTTCATTGTCTCCGGCAGACGCCAACACGACATCTTCCCACGCGCTGAAAATCGTCCCCCAGGAGAGATTCAGAGCATCCAAAGTGCCGTAAACCTCTTTGAGATAATTTCTGTAGGCATGAAGGCATGTTTCGGCCAGGCATGCCCCTTGCGTGGCGATTTCATCCCCCAGGGAATAGGCAAAAATACCGTGTCGGCGGGCGTTCAGGTGTTTGTCGGCAATCATCTGCGCACTTCTTTCGACGGACGCTGCGTTATTCCAGCAAAAAGGCTTCATGATGCCCTTTTCGTCCGGGTTGGCCCTTATATGAATCGTATAAGGCACCCAGGCGATATTGTGGGCTGCTGCATACAAGTAGGGATTTGCTTCTCCTTCCACCAGTTGCAGCGTCACCCCTGTTCGCGCAAGAACTTCTTCCGCGTATGGGGCAAGCGTCCCGCGCGGCGCATCCCAAATGAGAAAATTAAACTGATCCCTGTTCCGTTGCGTAACGTTAAAATACTTTGAAGTTGACGTCACCAGTTCATCACGATCCATGACGGTTGCTTCAACGGTCAACAACATAGGCAGCCACGGAAAAATATCAAAGGCAAAATCAACCCGGTCACTCCCGCCTGTAAAATCATGACGCATCAACACCCGCCTGTCTTTATCCAAAACATCGATCCGTACCTTTTCACCGGAGCCAGCGGGTCCGGAAAGGGTTGCGCGCCCCGATATTTTTCCCCCAATTTCACCCCATTCAGAGTCCAATACAATATTAGTGACTTTTCGCGGCGACATCACTTCAAAGGGAATCGTTGCCCAGCTTTCGACGCCTGCCGAACTCGCAACGCGCCCATCGAGATGGTAACGCCCCGCAGGTAAACGAGGAAGGATTACATCTATGATTTCATCGGGTTTTATCTCACGATCCGGCCAGGGCGCCGACCAGCCGACAGGTTTGCGGACCCACAATTGCAGGGCCGGTTTTTCTCCGATGATTGGCCCGGACCACTTAATGCCCAGATTCACCTGTTCGTTTATCATGTACGTATCTTTCGACAACATAAATGAAAGAACGCCCTGCGGCTCTCTTCCTGCCGCCCACACAATGGCACGGCCCAGACCCTCCTGCCGGCTTTCAAAAGCGTTTTGCCAGCCTTCAGCATATTCAATCACCGGCTTCTCAGTCAGTTGAATTCCACGGCCTTTTCCCAAATAAAATGTCCTGACGTCATCTAACCCCGCCAGGAAAGAAACGGTAGCCTTTTTTTCATCCGCAGCCGGAAGCAATTCATGATCATCAACACCGGACAAGAGAACACCCGCTCCCGCCCGAACGCGCTGCACAATCCTGCGCCTCAAATGCTCAGGCATTTTCGCCGGATCAATGCCGAAAAAGACGAAAACATCCCAATCCCTCTCCAGAAGGGCCTCCATTCTCTTGATGCCCTCCTTTCCGCTATGCCAGTTGTACTCGTTTGAATCAGGGATCCGTGCATAAAAAGCGGCATCGGCTTCGATATCAAACCGCTGCATCAATTCCACGCATTCCCGCGGATGCGTCCCTCGACCATCGACAAAAAAAAGCACACGAATTTTGCCCTGGGCATACGGCTGCGCCCACTTGATGTGCGGTGACCGGACTTCAAACGTCAAGGCATGATCGACTTCCAATTCCTTCAGATCCTGATCGAAGGAGATTCTCGGATACACCGCAAAAAGAAGGGTGATAACGATTAAAACAGGAAAGATGATGGCGATCTTTTTGATCATGCTATCAGGCAACCTGAAACTGATTCTTGGTAAGCATATCTTTTTCCGCGCGGCTGGGATAACTGATCAGCACTGCGCGATAAACGCCCTTGAAGACAAACAAGCTTCCCGCGGAAGCGCCGATAATCCCGAAAGAATCGATCAAAGCAGCAATATCTTTAAGCGACCCTGCACCACCGAGAACAGTCATCGGCAGGCCGACGACGTCGCGTACATCATGGATCAGATCCATGTCATAGCCCTTCATGACGCCATCGCGGTCGATGGAGTTGACGACAACCTCACCCGCGCCGAGATCCTCCGCCTGTTTTGCAAAATCGACGGGGGACAGCCCTGCCGACCTTGTCGCATTGTGTGTCCACACTTCGTATTTACGGCCGGACGTGACCTTTTTCACATCCATAACAACAACAATGCTCTGTGATCCGACAACCGCCGCTGCTTTTGCTATAATATCGGGATTATTTACAGCAGCCGAACTCATGGCAACCTTCTCGACGCCCAGACTGATGATTTTTTCAATCTGCGAAACTGTCTTCACCCCGCCGCCATAACAGAGAGGCATCCGGCATTCCGCCGCCAGATTCTTAATCATGCCGTAATCCGGCTCTTTGTTCTGCACCGATGCATCGATGTTCAAAACAGTCAGTTCATCAACTTCCTTTTCATTAAATATCCTGACCGCATTAATAGGATCACCGACGTATTTCGGATTAGCAAAGTTGATTGTCTTTACCAACCCACCGTTTTTTACCAGAAGACATGGAATGATTCGAGGTCTTAACATATTAACAGTGAGGAGTGAGAAGTAAGGAGTTAGGAGATAGAAGAAAGTGAGATTGCATTATATTTTATCCTTTATAGATAGAATTAATCCTGAAAGCATTTTATCCTCTTCGAGCAGTTTTGCATCCATGTTTGTCCATGATTCCTGATTAGTCAATTTAAGACGTAGTGCGATTTCCATCTGTGTATCAAGTTCCGCAAGTGATCCTTGGGCGATGTGAAGAAAATTGACAAACTCTTTATGGGTATTTCGAGCGGCGCCTTCGGAAATGTTGCTCGGTATGCTCACCGCACAGCGTCTCATCTGTGAAGTCAGACCGAATCTCTCTTCCAATGGAAATAATTCCGTAATTCTATATACATCCGTAACAATATCCATAGCAAGCTGCCAAACCTTAAGCTTCTTATGCGGCTTCTCCATATTCTCAACTCCTAACTCCTCACTCTTTACTCCTCACTCCTACCTTCCCTAAATTTCCGCAAAATTCTTCAAAAGCTGAATACCCCAAGAGTGACTTTTCTCCGGATGAAATTGGACGCCATAGATATTCTTATGATTTGCCGCACTTGTATATTTAATCCCATAGTCCGTTGTGGCAATCGTATCATTCTGGTTGTTGCAATGAAAATAATAAGAGTGCAGAAAATAAAACCGTGCATCCGCACCGAGATTTTTAAACAAACAATCCGTATTGCACGGCATAACATCATTCCACCCCATATGCGGAAGCATCAATTTCTCTTCACTTACCTTCTTACCTTCTAATCTTCTAAACTTCTTTACCTCCGCATCGATCCAGCCCAGCCCCGCCAACACCCCCTCGTCGCTTCTTTTCGCCATCATTTGCATGCCGACGCAAATCCCCAAAACAGGCACCTTTTTATCCACCACCAGCTCATCAAGCACATCCCTCATCCCCGATTCGTTTAGACGCGTCATCGCCCAATCAAAGGCTCCGACACCGGGGAGGATTATCTTTTCAGCCTCTAAAAGCTCACCTGCTTTGGATGCTATACCGGCATCAATATTCAACCGTTTATAAATATTCACAAAAGCCTGAATATTCCCCAGCCCATAATTAACAATAGTGACACTCCTCACTCCTAACTCCTCACTCCTCACTCCTCACTTTTTGTACTCCTCCCTCCTCACTCCTTACTTTCCCTCACCTCTTCCCCCCCAAGGTAAGGCCGAAAAGCCGCATCACCCGCGCCCCCAAAAGGTAGATAGCCTCCTGCGATTTATAATCCCTGTAGGATTTGTTCGGAGCATCCATATACCCCTGCAGCTCCTTGATGGAAATCCCCAGTTTCGTCGCCACATACTCAAATTCCTGCGCAATCGTCTCTTCGTCATAAGGCGGCCGTTCAAGATTTTTCAGCGCCTCGTCCCGCGTCATCTGGCCGGTCAAAATCAAGCTCGAGTATTGCACGCGCCGCGTGTCATAGCCAAACTTCTTGAACAGCCAGTAGCCTTCGTAGAACTTGGTAAAACGCGATTCGAAGTGCTTCTGGGGATATGCTTGCCAGCCGAATTTCTCCGTGAGAAGCTTCATCGCCTCTTCTTTCCGATAGGGTATGTAATTTAACGGCGTGACAACTTGAATGCCTTTGACATAACGCAAATAGACCTTATGGCGCAGAATGGTTGTAATTGGAAAGGTAACCAGTGAACGGGTTCCAAACTTCTTGTGAATATCGAGCAGTTGGATGGAATCGGACTGATAGTACATCCATTCGATGGGATTTCTGATACACTCTGTCGAATAGTTCCCACCCGTGAGTATATATTTCACTTTATAACGCTCCGCAAACTTATACATCATTGCAAAAAAGGCATGATCCTGAGGTGTATCGATATGCGGAACACCGGATTTGAAAAATGCCAATTGCAGATCCCTCATTTCTTCCCAGTCGATGACCTCCGTGTATAAATCCAAACCCAGCGTATCGACAAGTTTCTCGATATTATTCACCGCGATTTGCGTATTCCACCCCGCATCCACATGGAAGACCAGGGGGCGCAATCCCAGTTGCTCTTTTGCAATATAGGTAAGGTATGAACTGTCAATCCCCCCACTCATGCCGATGATGCAATCAAAATCTTTTCCTTTACCGTTTTTTCTAATCTTCTCTATAATCTTCTCAAGTTCTTCCTGGCCTCTCTCATCCGTGTGCCAGTTCGGGAGAATCTCTTTATAAAAGGTATTGCAATGATCGCAAACACCTTTATCATCAAAAACTATTTTTGAATCCGTTGTATCCATTACGCAATTGGTGCAGATTTGATAATATTGTTTCGTCATTATTGAGAATGCATCTCCATATTCTTAATGTCATCTATTGTGACTCGCAGTTTCAGTTTGCCGGCTTTAGTCAAAACCGGTTTTTTTAAATAAACGAATTTTGAATCTATGTTCAGACCATCTAAATCAAAATATCTATTGACTTCACCTATAGGTATTTTCTCTTTTCCAGCAAACGATACGTAGAATGTCACATCCCCTTTATTATCATGAGAGATTTGCAAATAATCTGCATAATTAAATATCTTATGATGCCGCCCAAAGACCAACGCAGTTAAAGAAATCCGACGCCCAAATTTATCCTCGATAAAATCTCCTTCCCTGCCGGCTGTGATATAGAAATATTCAATCATTCCTGCACTATCTTGTTTTGATTCTATTAAATCACCCGTTGCATATCTTATCAAAGGCATGTCGTAATTATGAAACGACGTTCCGCAAAGCATTCCACCATTATTTTCAGCATAACCATAGGTCGGAAATGGCCTGTAGTTAAGGCCGTTATATTTATCATATGCTAATACGCACATTTCACTGTGCCCATACCAAGAGATGTAATTCAGGTTCCAAATATTTTTTAAGTAATCCACCATGTACAAGAGAGGAAACTCCGAACTAAGAAAGAGACATTTTATTTTTGAACTTATATACCTTCTGTCTTCATCGCCAAGGGAAACCGCCAACTCCCTAAAAAAGTTATATATAGAAGATGGGTAGCCTTGAAAATATTTAATTGGCAGTTTCTTAAATAAATCAAATATTTCACCTGCGTTACTTCTGGAATAAATATATGGATTTATCTTTATTTCATTGTGAACTGCGTTATATTGATACAATTTACTACCCAAATCCTTGCCTAACATTGTCACCATCAAATCCGTCGGCTTGTACCCTCGCAATCCCCAAATGAAATGCATATGCGCCCACTCACGCGCCCACGCTTTACCATCAATATAGAAACTCATTGGTTCACCAGATGTGCCGCCGGTATTAATAAGCATTGAGCCTTTTGATTCCTGACTGTATTCCCTAACCTGTATCTTCGTTATGATTGGTAGTTCCTCGAAGTCTTTAAGAGCCTTTATTTCTATCGGTAGTTTTCCATAAAGTTTCTGGTAAAAAGGTATGTTTTTCTGCGCGAAGTTCACAATATCATTAAGGTAGAGCAATGTATATTCCAATCTCTCATTGGGTGAAGCGTTTTTGTAATGTGGGATAAGCCGCGCAAATTTTCTGTATTCCCGCCCGAGCCTCAAAGAATGCGGCACATATGAGGTAAATTTCCCTATAGGATATGGTATTTTTTCTGCTGCTTTCTTTAAAACCAGTAGTGTTTTCATTTATATTTTTTTGTGCCAGTGTCCGTTATTTTTTTGCGCATGATTTTTTATAAAATAATAATAGAAGCACCATTGAAGAGGCAACATCAGCCAAGCACCCCATTTAAGTATTATGAATAAGGAGCGCTCTCTTAGAAAATCTGATTTCCAGACATGCATCTCATGCAAAAACCATTTTTTATAACTTTCCAGAAACCAATCCGCAATATCAACAGACTTAAGTTTATCGCTTAAAGTCTCCACTTTTCTGTTCAAAGTCTCTTTTTCTGCCTCTGTCATACAGTATGGCTGATAATTATTGTTGATCTTATATGGTATTGGGAACCCACTATTTTTTTTGCAATCAAAACTTACCATGTATCCCCAACAATTGTTTTCCTGCGGTAAGGAATCGAATTGCCCAAAATTGAAATTGCCCAAAGAATAAAATATCGGTGTATTATTATAAATTTCCCACCCCTGTGCGACATGCGGATGATGGCCAATAATTAAATTTGCGCCTGCATCAACAATTTTATGGGCTAACGTTATTTGGAATGGCGCCGGTACATCTGTGTGTTCATATCCCCAGTGAAGGTTTACAATGCGTAAATCTGCGTCCGAACGCCTAATCATTTTAAAAAGCTCATTAATAATTCTTCCGCGATATGATACTCGGCCCCTCGGTAACTTTAAATATGCGCTAAAGAACGAAATCGTTTTTCCCGCTACGACATCATCTAATCGTGACGGATTCAGTGGCCCAATAACTCTTTTCCCCATTCTGATCAAGGCTTTGCAAAGTTCAATTGGATCAGTACTGTCTGCCGCATGATTGTTGACTATCGAAACATACCAGATATTCTTGGGAAGAGATTGCAGCGATGCCTCGGCCACAGTAATAGCCACTGCTTTATCCACCACATTCTTCCCTTTTAATGAAGCTTCGAGATTGATACAGATTACATAATTGGTCATAGCCTGACTAACATGTTCAAAAGGATCGGACCCATCCCGAGTAAGAAGAAATGTATCTCCACAAAACAAAATTGTATCAATGTCTTGAGAACATTCTTGGTTGAAATCACAACTGCTGCTTTTCATTACATTTACTCGATTGCTTTATGTGTAATTGCGTAGTTTGAAAGGGTATTCGATAAACATATAAACTTGCGCTTAATGCTTCGCATTTCCACGGCCAATGGACGCGAGAAACTCATAAGTCATTGCAGAACATCTATCCCATGAATATTGGTGCGATAACTCCTTGGCACGTTTGGCGATAGTTGTTCTTAGATCGGCATCGATAATTATTTTTTCTATGGCTTCAACAACTGATTTTAAGTCCTCAGGATCGAAATATATACCAGCGTCTTTAAGTACATCCGGCATGGGTCCCCGATTTGAACAAGCAATCGGCAAGCCAACAGCCATTGCTTCTAAAAGCGTTATAGGGAGGTTTTCACAACTGGAAGCGAAAACAAAAAGATCAGAGTTTGCAAGGAGCTCTGGCAGTTTGTCGTGATTTACAAATCCCATTATCTCTACAAATAACCTTTGAGGATCAGACACCAGAAGCTGTTTATAAAGTAATTCTTGAGCATGGCCGGAACCACCACCAATGAGAGTAAGATTTATGTTGCACCCTTGCCTGCGAAGCTCGGCTATTGCTTTAACAACGACCCATTGGTGTTTGTACATTTCAACATGAGAAACATAAACGCAACGAATAGAACGCTCTCCTATGCATGGCCATTCCACCATAATTTGTTGTTCTTTAAATACTTCATCGATACCATGGGGAATAATTTCGATCCGATTCAGCAGGCCTAGCTTTTTTTGGACAAGCTTTGCTGTATATTGGGTCAAAAAAATTACACCATCAGCAAATCGCATTGCGCGATTTTGAACTAAAAGAAGAGCAATCATTTTCAATCTTTTTTTTGATAAGCCAAAGTGCCTCATTGCCCCTGGTTCATATTGTAACATGTCCTGACTCATAACAACCAATGGGCGAAAACGGCAGAATGTGGATGCGTCAGAGGAGAACAAGACATCGCACTTGGATGCTTTTGCTGATTTAGCAAGGGAACGGAATTGCCACCACATCTGGTGAAAAAGTGATCGCTCTAATTCCGGAGGATTATGTTTGAATAGCCAAGGTAAATCGGGCAATGCATCAAGCAGCTTTTTATAGGCCCACACATGAACCTCGCGGATACCATGCGCAAGCGGATTGCCCGCGCTGATTATTCCCACAACATGTGCAATCGCACCACCTGATCTATTTCGCGAGGCATCGATTCCAATGATCATTAAGGGTCTCCCCATTGACAAGACAAAAAATAGGCTTGTTTAAGGTGCACTAGGTCCGTCTGTCCGATTTAAGGTTAAGAAGAATTTTGCAAAAACTTTAATAGGGAGAAAAACCATGGCGCGATGAGAAGATAGCAAAATAATCGGTATTGTGCACCCTATTTGTTGCGGGCAGGATGTTCATAAGGAAAACATATCCGTCTGCATTATTTACATTGAAAAGAATGGTGTTGAGAAACATTCACTACGTATTATCTCCATGAATTGTCTCCCTTATGTTAAATTAAACAGTCAAACATACATCATTGCTGATAATCAGAAATAATTATTAATTCAATTGCTTACACTAACTACAAAAACTGAAATGCCGTATGGACGTTTTCCTTTGGACCATATCTTGCTGCTGAAAGCTGTGCTGAATCACCAAGAGTTGTCCTTTTTTCATGATTGGTCAGCACTGTATAGAGCTGGTGTGACAGTTCCTGTTGATTTCCCACGGGAAAAAATAATCCATTTGAACCATTAAGTATTCTGTCTACACCCGAAGCTACATTATTGCTTGTGATTACAACTTTGCCCAATTGCATGCCTTCATCAACCACAATTCCCCAAGGGTCTCGGATCGAAGGTATAACTACAATATCGGAGTTTCTTAAAAGCCAACTGTGAAGCGACATTTGGCAAAATCCAAGAAATCGACATTTGTCTGAAATACCCAGATCAGTTGCCCTGCAAAGATACGTTGACATTAGGGGACCATCTCCCTCAATCCAAAGAACCCAGTTATTGATCTCAACCAATTTTTCGGCAGCATCGAGCAGCGTATCAAGACCCTTTCGGTGAATCAAACGACCACTAAAAAGGATTATAAGCCTGCCTGATTCTAAATCGCTTTTGCAAACATCCGGAACATTTGATGGCTGATCTGAACGAAGCCGTTCGGGATCTACTACATAGGGGAAATCATATACCTTGTTTCTACCACATCCGGCAACTATCGCGGACTCACAACCGATCTTTCCGCAATTAAGAACCGCTACACTGGTTCTAAATATCAGCTTCCTTATCAAATTTCTAAATAAATATTTAAAATCATCAATTATATTTTGTGGCGGGCTATTGTTAAAAATATCGCTATGGACACTGTATTTTCTCTTGAAAATAACACATGCAATGATTGCCATTAGAGGAACTGCATCAACATAACCGCTTATGAATACAAAATCAGGCCGCCACCCAAAAAAGTACTGAAGAAAAACAAATGAGGATTTTAAAAAAGATACTATTCCCTTGCCATGGAATATTTCAAAGGGGAAAAGTGCTGTTGGAAGCTCTTGAAAATTATGTCCGCCATCAGGCGCCCAATTTTTTGCCGCAGTAAATATGACATTAACATCACACCTCTTACTGATTGCGAATGCATTCCATAAATCAAATTTGTAGGGCGCAGGTTCAAGCTCAATAACAAGCAGTTTTTTCTTCTGTATTTTTTCGCAGACCGAAGCTTTATTACGCTGCGATTGGTTATCCATTTGCATTATCCACTTCTTCCTCTAAGTCTGAATAACGATTCTGTGATCAATAAAAAAGGCATATTTTGATATTATTACTATTATTCGTTTTTATTACGCTTTTTCTGAACCTGCAACAATGCCTTCCGAATGGTTTCCACATTGTCAATCGAATCATAAAAGACGCTGCAATTCCGACTATATATTTCTGACTGGCCATCTAATTCCAATAGCGCCTTCGTAATGTCTTCAGTACTGGAGTCAGCGAGATTGAGGCACATGCCTGCCCCATAATACCCAACAGTATCAAGCAATCCCTTTACATCGTTCGCAATCATAGGTAAGCCAAAGCCGGAGTATTCCCATATTTTATTTGGTGCACAAAACTCGGTGTTCAAAGAGTCATGCATGTAAGTCACAAGTCCGATGTCTACATTTGATGTAACTTCCAAGTGCATAGGTGCAGCTAAATAGGGTATATGATAAAATTTAAAATTTGTGAAAAAATTATCACAATATGAGTTGCTGTGCATTGGACATTGCACAACCAGGACCCAGGGAGCACCTAATTCTTCGATAGCTCTTGCAAAAAGTCTTAAATCACGTTCATAGGCAAGTATACCTTGAAAAAAAACCTTTTTTGAACCATTTGGGATTTTATCAAAAGCCTCTTTTGCCAAAGGATCCGTTATTTCCATTCTTCTGCGCCGGGGGTGATTGTAAGGTTTGTTTGGCAAAACCACAGGTGTTTCATCTAATTGATACCCTGCACGGAAAATATGTGCCCTCGTTGCTTCAGGGACAAATACTTTTTGCGCATTCCTCATGAAATAACATAACCGTTTGCGATATAATGGAACTGTGTCGTATAATTCCTGTATCTGAAGGAAATACTTGTACTTAAAAAGCCTTTTCCCCATAGCCAAAGCGGCGTCTGCGCTGGCTACCCAGATATAGTCGAAATCAATTTTTTTCAGAATTCGTGTGACTTCTAAACGAAATAACAACCATCTAAAAATATTTCCAATTACAGGGATCTTAAATGATCCAGAATTACTGCTAACAAGCTTAGTAAGAACTCCCCTTTTCATAAATTCTTCCTGTGTTTCATCAGAAATTCCACAGGCAATAATCGTTAGCGAATGGCCCAAGTCGATTAAATGATAACATACGGACAGCACCGGCGGTCGTCTGTTAAGATTATCTTTTAGAATCAATGCGATTTTCATATTAAGAAGATCCGAAACCTTTGAATTTCTCTGTTTTCCGTTATTGCGAGGCACAAAGTGTCGCGGCAATCTCTTTAATTATCGGACGCTTATGAGATTGTTTCGCTTCGCTCGCAATGACATAGGGCCGTTTTTCAAAGGCCGCCATCCAACCTATCCCACAATAGTCTGGCTTTCCATCAAAAAGTTTAAGAATTCAACTGCGGCTTTTCAGACAATGCTTACTTAGGATAAGGCCCTTAAAATGTGAGGAAGCATATTGACTGCAATAATAAACACCGCGAAGAACACCGTTAGCAACGTCCTGAATTTTTTATCTGTATCAGTTTTGCCTGCGGTCAACGCGACAAAACATGG
The DNA here is from genome assembly GCA_016930075.1 of Deltaproteobacteria bacterium. Taxonomy (GTDB): domain Bacteria; phylum Desulfobacterota; class Syntrophia; order Syntrophales; family JAFGHS01; genus JAFGHS01. The sequence goes on along the minus strand of JAFGHS010000122.1, from coordinate 9,654 downwards.
AAAAAAGATCAAAAAAGCTGTCCTGTGACGCGCTTGAAACGATACCAGGGCAATGACGAATACGGTGACGAGAAAAATTATACTCAAAATGAACATGGGCTCAACAGACTTTATACTACGAAGAAAGCCTAAAATTAAAGGGGGACCGATAAAGGGCCATGATATAACCGTCAGCAGCATAAAAAATAAAACGGGACGAAGAACTGAACCAAATCCCCTGTTTTTCCTAAATACACTTATCGATGTAGTAGCGTAGAAACTGGACCATCGTATAGGATTGATCGTGGCAGCCAAAGGAATAACTGCCATCCCCAAAGGTCCCAATGAGTGTAATAATTTTGTACTGTCAAAACCACCTGAACTGCCGCTGAGCATTGTATCCTGACGTTGCACAGCTCGTCCCATCATGGTCTGCTTTTCATGGTCTTCAGTTGCACCCATGAAGGAGCGCCCAAGGCCGCCCAATGCAGCGATGTTATCTATAATAATAAATCCTACTATCATAACTGCAAATACAACCATTGTTTTGAGGTTTAGTTTCTTTAACCAGCCAATATGGAAAAGATAGAACACAATAACATAAAAAATACACAGGAGGCCATTGCCGCCCCTTGTCAGCCCGGCCAAAAAAGCAAAGCCCAGTGCCAGAAGATATTTCTTTCGCATTGCATGCATCACACAAAGCAATGACAACATCAAAAGAAATACGTCCCGATAAAGATGGATTACTGTGTCTACGAAATTATAGTTAATAAGTAAGGCTGCTATTGCAAGCAGACTGAATCGTCCGCTGATTTTTGTGGATAGACGACCGGCAAGACCAACAACGACCGCACCCATTGCCCAATTCGCAGGCAGAAGATCCTGAACACTGACTGTCTTATTCACAAAGCTGAACAGCCAATAAGCGGGCACCATAAAAAGCTCATAGAGTGTGTATTCATCAGGAAATTTCCAGCCAGCCAAAGATTTAATATTTAAGAAATAGTATGAGTCGTCGTTATAGGGGGCAAATGGAAACCCATACGATGAAACATAGGCCCATACCGAGATAATGCCAACAAGCGACAGAACCATGTAAGAAAATATAATGACTGAAAAAATAGACCGGTCGAGATGCTTTTTTTGTGAAACAGTCCTAAACGCTGCCACAAGAATAACCCCGAAAATGCACCATGACGGAAGATGGGCGGAATTACCTGAATAGATATATATAAGGATTACCAATATGGCAAGGAATGCGTTTATGAAATCCATAATACCCCATGGATTGTGATAATTTATAATGGATGTGTCCATATCAAAGTACTTTCTTATCCTGCATTCTCGCGTTACTGTTATCAGTCCTATGAATCTTTACGATTCTTATGGAAATAACGTTTTATGCATGTCGGAATACTAAAATCTAATTTAACAATTCTTCTGATTGACCGCTCTAAAATCCATCTAAGCCAATATGCTATGATTTCGGTTCTTGAAAAATGTTCACAAAGAAGCATTTTCCAATAATACTTTCGGCGATGATAGTTTGAGCTAAAACCATATCCCTCGTAATTTGCTACGACAACGTTCATATATTTAAATGCGGCACCCTGTTTAAATGCACGGATTATCCACTCCGGATCACCGCATATTATATAGGCAAGATTGAATTGGCCGACTTTAAAAAACAATGACCTCCTGGCAAGCAGTGCCTGATGACATATCCCTCTGGTATACAATGTATATTTGGATACTTGTAAGGGCGGCACTACAATAAGATCATCACTGCTGATACCTCCGTATAATATATCCACGTCCCTATTCGCCCCCGCCATTAATCCTGAAAGAGAGTGCCTATCATAAAATTTATCGCCAATATTCATAAAGATGATCCAATCTCCAGTTGCCCTGAAGATTCCTTTATTCATAGCATCAAAAATTCCTCTGTCCTCCTCACTTACCATGTAGTCAATTTGCTCTTGATACTCCTTGAATACATCCAGCGTATCCGGTTTCGAGCCACCATCAATGATGATAATCTCGATGTTTGGATAATCTTGAGCGATAATGGAGTTTATGGTGGCCCTGATTTTGTTTGGTTCTTCATTATAACAAACGCAAATAACTGAAACAGTTTCCAGAATGGCATTGACTATCGGTTTTCTGTATTCAGTGTTGGGTAAGGTATAATTGAATGTCATGGTTAGCGGTCTTAATGCGTATTTTTAAATTCTTTTAATTTCGGAATAAATACCCCTGAGGTAAAATAATAAAGGCTAATCAATATACCAATTGCCAGATTTCGCTCGAAAGAAGATTCCATCGAACTGCAGGGCCCGTCCATCGCGAGGGTCTATGAATCCGGGCTGTATTGCCCATAGTGTAAATCCCTCCGTCCTTAGCCTATCTATTACGTCCATCCATAGGTGCTGTCCTTCATAAAGTGGCACCAATGATAATTCGCACATAATACCTTGGACCTGCTTTAAGATTACGGACGCCCCATCGAGTACTTGCCACTCGAATCCCTGCGTATCGATCTTTAGAAATGACTGGCCCTTCGCCATTGATAAGTATTCCATACCTACAGTGTCGAGCTTAACGATAGGCGTGGCCTCACTTCCAACATAACTTGACCCTTTAGCTGCTGATCGATGTGACTCGGCCATGGGAAGGATCGACGAGGAAAAAGAGTTTCCTGCTATATTGATTTGTATCTCTCCATCAAAGTGGCCAACAGCACAACGTTCATGAACAACCCAATTCTTGTCGCGCGCTGCGATGTGGCAGAGTTTGGTATAGGCAGCAGTGAGCGGCTCAAAGCTTACAATTTTGCCTGTATATCCTACTGAACGCAAATCCAAAGCAAACTGTCCTACATTAGCACCAACATCTATGATCAGCTCAATGTTAAAATTCCGAAAACCAGAGAGAAGCTGAAATATGGGATCTCTTCTTTCGGATAGGCGATGGATATCAAATCCTGCCATCCGGAAAAATTTTTTAATAGTGTATTTTATCACTTCTCCATAACTCCTTCATAATCGTTTGCAGCATTCTTATAAGATAGAAAGAAGAAATACTCATACCCAAGATCACAGCAAGGACAACATGTTGAACATAAAGCGTATGCGTTGATATTACGATAGCGATAACAATGAATGAATTAGAAGCAGTTTGAATTAAATGTGAAATAAGACAATATCGGACCTTATTACTGCCCATCAGGGTGTAGTATGCAGGTACGCCAAGAAGACTTAAAAATGTACCAACGAGCATCAGTTGAAAGGTGCTGGGTAATGTTTCGACAAATTTCTCACCGAGCCAGATTTTCAATAGAAACGGCGACAAAACTATAAACGCTAAATAAAGGGGGGTGCCAAAAACAAAAATCAATTTCATTGAACGTCGATAAATTCCTAATATCTTCCCGGCTGTTTGGTAATTAAGTTCAGCACTGAGATAACTTATCCTTGGTACCAAAGCACGAAGACCCGCTTCGATTAAGGATCTTAAATACATACTTCCCGTGTATACAATCTCATAGACAGGCAATGTGGCTACGCCTGCGTAGCGAGATAGCATTAATTTATTGAACGGGCTGAAAAGCATGTTGATAAGCGAACCAGAAAAAACAGTGCCTCCGAATTGAATTAGGCGATTAAGGTAGAGGCTATTAATATTTTTGATATTCCAAATATTCATATGTACGATTCTACCTATACAGAGAATCGTTAGTACGTGAATAATGACATAAGAAGTAAAACTTCCAATAAGCATGCCCTTGACTCCTAAACCAAAAGCAATGAGCAGTCCCGATATGATCACCTGTATTGCATGACTGAATGTTCGGATGTAATTTGTCATATCCATCCGATCCAATCCAGAGAGTGCCGCTTCCAGAACTTGTACTATAAAGGAGTAAATACACAATACCCCAACATATGGTATTAACCACAAAACCGTCTGACTATTTCCTTCATCGAGTTTGAAAGCGGAAACAATTGGGTTCCTGAAAATTAAAAGCATTGTTAAGACAACCGAACCACTGAGAAAAAGCACTGCTATAGCTGTTGACACATAACGCTGAACTCCCAGAATATCCCCACGACCGTATTCCTCGGCAACAAGTTTCATAACCGCTGTACCAATACCAAGATTACCCAGTGAAGCAAAAGTTAATACAGTTGTCATAACCAGCCAAACGCCATACTTCTCATAACCAAGAAAGTGCAGATAAAGCGGATAACTTACAGCCACAACAACAAGATTGACAATGGTCGTAGCCGTACCGGAAAGCATGTTTATCCGAAGCTGAGAAGAAAAGAGTTTTTTAAAAATTTTCATGGGCACGAGAATATCTTGTATAAGGACGCAAGTATGTCAAATATAACAAATATCTTCTTTATTTTTTTCTTAATCTATAATACATGCACCGCGCAATTTCGTATACTCCCATATCTATTGTCAAATTCTTCAATGATGCCATGGATGCCGGCCTTCGCCGGCATTACGAAAAAGATGCGGTGTGCATTGCTCTCAAACTGTCGTCGAAACAATAAAAACTCAGTTTCAGATAAAGTTAACTTTTGCATATCTCAGTTTCATTTATAGAGATGATGTCGATTCACGGCGTCTTTAATTCTTTTCACATGTCCTCTCCCGAGGCCCTTTACTTCACAGCCGAGTTCGAAGTAGCGGCGGATTTTGGCGTCGTCGAGAAGGCCAAAGCAGTCGATAACGGCGATGGGGTGTCCCGTCATCTTGACGATTTTCGAAGGGTCAAGATCCCTGTATGCTTGGTGCTTGACAGCCAGGACGACCGCGTCGGCACCTTTGAGGGCCGTCTTCATATCCGGCTCAATTCTTAATTCGGTCAGACTCTCCTGATTCCGGAAAAACCTGGCCCAGGAGTGGCCGGGGGCGGGATATGTTTCCTGCTTTTCCAACTCCCACCAATGTTTCACATAGGGGTCATGGACGCGGATCTCGCCGCCCATCTCCGTAAGTTTTCTGACGAGGGCTTCGGAGCCGCTGTAGCGGGTGTCTCCCACATCCTCCCGGTAGGAAGCGCCGAGGATCACGATCTTTGAGGCGGCGACGATCTTGCCCATGTTGCGCAGGGCGTCCCGGACGAGTTCCGCCGCATGGAGAGCGCGCGTGTCGTTGATGTCGATCGCCATGGGTGTGATCTTGAAGATATCGTCTTCAAATCCCATCAGGTGACGATAGGCCCAGACGCCCAAGCCCCCGTCCTTCGGCAGGCAGTAGCCGCCGATCCCCGGGCCGGGGAAGATCATATTGGAGTGCGTGGGTCGGACTTTGATCGCCTGGATGACCTTCATAATGTCAACGCCGTTGCGCTCGGCAAAAAGGCTCCACTCGTCGAGGAAGGCCAGAATCGTCGCCCGGTAGGAGTTCTCTACTATTTTGCAAGTCTCGCTTTCTATCGGACGGTCGAGGACAGTGAGGGGGAATTTCTCAACATTCAGGACTTCCGAGAGGAATTTGGAGACACGGGCACGGGAGGTTTCGTTTACGCCGCTGCAAACCCGCCAAAAGTCGCGGATGGAAGCGACATATTCGCGCCCCGGCATGACACGCTCATAGGAATGAGAGAGGAGCGGCTCGGTTTTGATGTTTCGTTTTTCAAAGGCCTTCTTCAGGATCGGGTAGGCGACATATTCGGTGGTCCCGGGCGGAACGGTCGTTTCGATCAGGACAAGGCAGTTGGGGGGTATCTTTTCGCCGATGATCTTCAGGCTGTCTTCGAGGGCGGCAATTTCCGCATGGCCCTGGCGGCAATTGCCGAGGGCCTCCTTGAAGTAGTCGCACTGGACGTCCACAACGACGCAGTCGGCAAGCGTCAGGGCATCGTAGGTATAGGTGGCAATCAGTGTCTTTTTCTCATTGACGCAACGGGCGATGAGGGGGGCCACTTCGGGGTCTTCCGCTTCGACGGGGGCGACGCCGCTGTTCATATAGGGAATCTTCCAGTAGGAGCGGGGAGAGGGGCGTTGCATGGCGATGACGAATTTGTTGGACTTTTTCGTCTTCTTGTCGGTAGCATCCGCGACGATGCCGGCCATGACGGCGCCGACAAAACCTATGCCCATGACGACAACGATCTCGCGGCCTTCCTTGCGGTGTTTTGCAACCTGCTTCTGGAGGCGCTTGAATTCCTTATCGTAGTCTTCAGGTTTTGGAAGCGGAAAGGATTCGCCGTTGGGAGCGGTGGAATACTGGGTGCTGAATTCTAAGTTTTGAGTTGGTTTCTTAGCAGACATAAAGTGGAAACTCCTTACTTAAATTAGCAAAGAAAAACTATTAAGTATACTGATTGCAAGGCAAAAGCCTATCGGTGAACTCTCAATAGGTTTGAATAACGGCCTCAAGCAGCGAGGACGGCATGCTAATGCTATAGATCGGGGGTTCAATCGCATCTTCCTTCTTCATGTATAAACTTCAGGCAAGTGGAAATAATCCGATCCGTTGCTTTCCCATCGCCATAAGGATTTACGGCATTAGCCATTGCATGATAGGCTTTATCGTCAGTAAGAAGGGTGCTTGTCTCTTCAAAAATCGCCGCTTCGTCCGTACCTACCAATTTTACTGTCCCCATCTCTACAGCTTCCGGTCTTTCCGTTTCTTCTCTCATTACAAGTACGGGTTTGCCCAAACTGGGGGCTTCTTCCTGTATGCCGCCGGAGTCCGTAAGAATGACAGTTGATCGATTCATAAGCGCAACAAACGGCAGGTAACTTAAGGGTTGAATAAGATGGATGTTTTTTCCATTGCCTAAAAGGTTGAATACAGGGCCTTGGACATTCGGGTTAAGATGTACCGGATAGACGAATGTTGCTTCTGGAAATTGGTTGGCTAATTTTTTGATTGCCCTGCAAATACTCCTGAAGCCCTCGCCGAAATTCTCGCGCCGGTGCCCGGTAATGAGAATTAGTTGTTGCCCGTTAACCATAATTTGATCCGGCAGGTTTGAAATTGCCGGCGGATTGGCCGTAACTTTGTCAAGCGCCAAATATAGGGCATCAATCACGGTATTCCCCGTAACATAAATCCTGGTGGGTTCTATGCCTTCCTTAATCAGGTTATTCCTGGAATTTGCGGTCGGGGCAAAATGCAGGGTGCTGAGGTGTGTCGCTAAAACACGATTTGTTTCCTCAGGAAACGGGGAGTATTTATTCCATGTTCGCAGTCCGGCTTCAACATGGCCAACAGGAATTTTATAGTAAAACGCACACAAGGCTGCGCAAAAGACCGTCGTCGTATCGCCCTGAACCAGCACCATATCCGGTTTGTAGTTAGAAAGATAAGCATCAATTGCGGCAATGGCGCGCGAGGTCAGTCCGCCAAGCGTTTGATCGGGCTGCATCAATGCAAGATCAACATCGGGAATCACGCCGAAGACTTCAAGCACCTGATCGAGCAATTGGCGATGCTGTCCAGTAACACAGACGTGCGTCTCAATTTCAGGATATTTTTTTAACGCAAGAATTAGGGGGCTAAGTTTGATAGCTTCAGGACGCGTACCGAATATGAATGATATTTTCTTTTTCATGCTGTGTTATCAATTCTTTTATATACTTGTCCCCCGCTGGCGGGGGATTGAGGGGCGGTTGCTTTAATTTATTGTGATTCAATCTTCCGGGGTTGGAAAACCCCGAGAGCTTTGAATTTCTGTGTTTCGTGTCATTGCGAGGAGCGGAGCGCCGTGGCAATCTCTTGAGTTATCGGCTGCTTATGAGATTGCTTCGCTACGCTCGCAATGACAAAATAGGCGTTTTTCTAAGGTCTCGCGGTTATCGGTCGGGGTTTCAAAACTCTTGAACTCCCTGTCACTGCAAGGCTCGGAGGGGCGTTGCGATTAACATTTGGCATGGGAGCATAACTTTTATTTCAGAATGAGGCTGGCTTCCGGACCCGATATTTCGCGCTTACCTTATGGCAACTCGATCAAAAACATCTTCTCTGGCCACCATATGATGAGCGTATAGCAGTGCCGCACGAAGATCATCTGATTCAAGCTGCCGATAGTCCTGTAGAATCTCTTCTTCCGTTGCTCCTTTGGCCAACAACTCCAATATCATTTCAACAGATATTCGCATGCCGCGAATAAGAGGCTTTCCGCAAAGAACATCCTTATTAAAAGTGATACGTTTTAGTAAATCTTCCATATTGCCCTCCATCTTCTTTGATATTACTACTTTTTGGAAGTTTTTACACAACCAGGGATCAATATCTAAAAGAAGCAGAATTTTTCTTGCCTCGCCGGAACCATTGCGACAGCCTGCATAAATCATCGATTATTTTATAAGGTATTATTCAAAGATATCCTTGAGATTTTGCGTCTTAATGAGGTGTCTTTTTTTTTCTTCTTTATTGTGTGCTTGAACTTCAAAACTGCAAAATTCAGCTCAGATGAAGGCTGAAAATGTGAACGAAAGAGACGTCGCGTGTCCATGTATTCGGCCCGCGCCCGTACCTCTTGTCGGACGCGCCCGACCGGATCGTTTTCACAAATGAGACGACCGTGTTTCAAAAAATGGTGCTGAAGAAGCGGTGCCGCTTGTCCGAAGACAACCAGATCGACATCCCGCCCGAGCCGGCCGGCCAAATCCGCCTCAATCCTCAAGCGTTCGCGGCAGGAAATTGTCTTTTTCGTGATGATCGCCAGAGCGATATCACTGCCCTGTCACTCCTTGCCGGTCGCTGTGGATCCGAACAAATAGACGGCCGCGAACCGTTTCTTTCTCCGGAGCATGGGGGGGCAATTCCTGAAATTTAGTGTTTTGCATGGGGCTATTGGTCGTGCGCTTTGCACAACTCCCGTGGTTATCCGATTGCGTATCAAAGATATATAAAATAACTATTTTCATGGAATTAAATAATCGTGAAGCGTACATAATCACCATAAACTTATTTTTTCAATAAACACAAAATCTTTTTTATTGCCTGTATAAAGCTTGAGATTATGGCTTAGTGAAGTTGCAGCAATCAAAGCATCCGGTATTTGAAGCCCGTGGCTTTTTGCGTATCGTTCAATGAGTTCCGCGGCTGTAATCGAGATTTCCTCGTCGATATGAAATATTCGAATTGATGACAAATGAAGTTTTATCTTCTTGAGTTCAGTTTTATTCAAAGCACCGTAATAAAGTTCCATCGCCGTGACAACGCTTATGGATATCTTATCCAGTCCGATTTTTTCTAATGTCTGAATTACTATCGCATTCTTTTTAAGGACTTCAATGATAACGTTCGTATCACACAGAATCATGTTTTGTTACCGCCATGCTTTTTTTCTGATGTCCGCAAGTGTAATGTCTCTGGCGCGCCATATACCAAACAACTTTCTTAAGTCAGCTCTTCTTGATATCGTTGATACTTCTTTTTCTTCGCTTTCAACATCAATAAAATTAATCTCATTCAAAATACTGACAAGAGCGCTTAATTTTGTTTCATCTTTGACGCTAATAACTATTCTTTGCATGTTACCCTCTTTTCTGTTAATCGAAGTTTGACGTAAAAAGTCGCAATGCAGCGTTCATGTCATTTCGACTCCGCATTTTGCGGGGGAGAAATCCTGAAATCATTAAAGATTTCTTGTCGTCCCGCTTCAGCGGGACTCCTCGAAATGACAGAATTCGACTTTTTACG
>JAFGHS010000121.1 GCA_016930075.1 Deltaproteobacteria bacterium | reverse complement strand
GAAAATCAAAAGCCTTATGTTTATTCCGTTAATGATTTAAGGAGAGAGGAATCCCCTGTTCCTGCCGGAAAACCTGAAAATAATGAACGGGAAACAGATAATAAATGGAAGGATATCTATACAGCATTAAATAATGAGATTAAGGTCAGGCACTGTTCACCAAAGACATTGAGAACCTATGGAATATGGACGCGGAAATTTCAGTACTTTACTAAAAGCAAAAACCCTGAGAGTTTAATCGATCATTGATTTAGCGATGAAATAAGATGGCTTTATTTTTTTTATGTTAAGATGGGGATCATAAAAAAAGGAATGATCGACGCATGTGGAAAATCAATAACAGATCACAGCCGGATGCGGTTCTCTCTCAAAAGATTCTTGTTTGCGCTTTGGCCATTGCCGGTTATGCCCTGACCAACTACTTTCTACGCATCCATCTGCCCGGCGTGTCCAACGTGGATTTGCGTCCGCAGATTGTTCTCATTTTCGTTGTGGGATATCTTTATGGCCCATGTTACGGTTTCCTGGCCGGCTTTGCCGGCAATTTCTGCACAGATCTTCTTTTCGGTTACGGATTGAGGTATCTGCCAAGCTGGACAATCGGCAACGGCTTAATCGGCGCGTTGATCGGCTTTTTCCCTTACCGGAAAGCCGCCAGCCTTGAACGCATCGGTCAGATGGTTTCGCTGATCATCATGCTGATTTTCGTTAATACGGCAGCACTGGCTTACGCTTCCGGCATGGTAAGTCTCCTGGACAAACAATTGCCGTCGGCGATCAACTTCCGCTATTTCTATGTGCCGGCCCTGCTGTCTAATATTATCGGTACGCTCGTCCTGTTTCCCGCGATTTTGCTCGGTCTGCAAAGATTCAAACTCAACTATCCGATCAAGCTTTCGCTGGCCGTTTATTACCTCACGGTCCTTATGCTGGTGTTGTCCTGGATCGTGTTAAACCCGACATATCGCTATATTCCGGCGCTTTTTAATCCATCTTCCCTGAGCATGGAACAGGGCAACGCTCTGGTGGACGCTTTCAGTTACTGGGCTTTCTTGCTCGTGATTCTTCTGGTCTTGAGCTTTGTTGTGTCCGGCTGGATGTCCAAGGCCATTATTACGCCCCTCAAGCGGCTGGAAGATGCAGTGCTTACAGTCCTGAAGGGAGATTCTTCCTCCGCGCAAAAACTGGATGGACTTGCCCGGCGCAGTGACGAGGTCGGCATTCTGAGTTATACAGTTCAACTGCTGAGCGAAGAATTCTGGGAAACCCAAAAACTGTCGCGCCGGGAACTGGAAAAGACATTGAAATTTATCGACGAACGGGACACGGGAACGGATGTCCTGGTTGTGGCCCTTGCATCTCTCTTTGGTAAAGACAATCCCGGGGCTCCCGAGGCAAAAAGTATTCTTGACGCCTCGTCGGAGCTGACCAATGTAACGGCTATCGCTCTGGTTGTCTCCGCGTGCGGCCTTCAGGAACTGGCCGCTACGTATTCCGACGCCAAGATCGACAAGAGTTTTCAGGGAATGGATGTCAACGTTACACAGGCGGCGCTGACCAGGGATCATCGCCAGGCGCTCGCCCTGTCTATCGATGTTCATCTCCTGTTCAAAGGCCGGTTGAAGGTCATGGATCTTCATGCACCGCTGAACCGGGACATGGCGTTTCACCTTCTGGAAAGGGTGCACGCCTTCCGTCTGAGCAGGAAAAAGTATGCAGGATATGTCACCGAGCCCGGCATTGTCGGTAAATTACTCGACCAATGGGAAAAATCCGCCGGCATCGGGAATGAAAACGTCATCAAGAGGATGAACCTGGCCGTGGCAAACGGAACGATTATCGGTTATCACATCAAGCGGCTGGAGAATCTGGCGAATTTTGACGTTGATCTCAAGATTTCTTACAGCCACAACGACATCAAGCACATCAAACAGCTGGTCGGCCTTTTAATCGGGGAAAATATGCAGGCCAAACTGCAGATGGAACCGAAGTGCTCCTCCTTTCTGTTGATGGACGGTTGGGAAATGAAGGAAGCCATGCACCTGGAGACACTGCCCGACGGCCGGAAGGCGGCTCACATGACAGAATTTGATCTGGTGATGGAATTCACCCTGCCGGAAGACAGGGATCGTTTTCGCCAGATCATTGAGCAGTACGCCAAACGGGAAGACAAAGAAGGCGGCAGGATATTGTTCGAGTCCTTCTATCACCCTTTATACAAATCAGATGTGCCACTGGAGGGATTCAACCGCATTGCCGATATCATCCTCAGGAACAAAACGCATATCGTGCAGACCTTTGTCAAAGAAGAAGGTGCTGCGGCAAAACTCGAATGGTTCAAGAGGGAAATGCCGGATATGGATATTACCGTAACGCCTGTCTGGGTAAATGATGATTTTTTCAGGTACTTAAACGAGGTTCAGAACAGGTGACGGATTGAATTATTATTGATTGATAAGGTATTTCTTTGCGAGGTGCGAAAATATCCAGGGTGGCGTCACCATATGATCACCAGCATGCTGGCTCACTTCTTCCTATGGCACATAAGAATCCGGTTGGGGGGAAAAAGCACCAGCTATTACGCTATCGCAGTGTAGGCTGCTCATCAGCGCGGTATTGCCTATGAAAACTTTTGACATCACGGATCTCATTGATTTTGTTGAATGCATCCAGCTTAAAAATCACCGGGCTTATCTCTCGCACCGGAAACGGAAACTTGCCATGTTGAAGAAAGCTTATGTATCGTTGTAGGGCTAACCTGTCCCAGAATATTTATCTTTTCCCTCTTGACTTTTATGCCCCCTGGGTTATCCTCTTATTGCGATCAAAGTATACGGAAAAGCACTGAGCATGTCATTTTGGCTTCAAGGGAGGTATGAACTAATGTGTCGGCATCGGATGTGGTTCGGGACATGGATTGTTATTTTCATGACCTTGATTAATTTTTGGGTAAACGACGCGCGCAGTGAGGAAATTCTGGTTAAAGGTGTCCCCTACATAGCACAAAAAGCCCATATCGATTGAGCCCTCACGTCTAGAGCCATGGTCCTTGGCTCCAAAGCAGCAAACCTGACCTACCCCAAATCCATCTATCTGTCAACGAGCCCTTTCGGATTCTTTTATATTGAAGGGTCTCTGGCATTTCCTTTCAGCCGATGGACTGAATGGGACGATCAATGGATGGCCGGTCTCTTCGGCCTGTCCTGGGAAAAGAAAGAAAAGCCGCCGGGACTAAATGGCGAGGAAGCCTGGATGGAATATATTGATCGGGTGGAAGGGTATCTGAAAAAGGAGATAGCCGTCCAGACCTTCTGGAATTGGACTCCAAAATCTGAAGAAGAGCATCAGGACAAGATCGTGACGCCTGCGGGAGACCGGGCCTTCTGGTGGGAAGGAATGACCCCCAAAACCAGACCCGACACCCACTCCTTCGTGATCGTTGGTCTTGACCGGACAAACGATCTCGTTCGCGTCAACATGCCTATTGCCGGCTGGTTCGGGGTGGAGAAATATCGTGTCATGAAACTTTCTTACCTGAAAAAACGGATCGCACCGCTGCGAGGTGATTTGAAATACAAGACCATCGCTTATGTCCCCACCGGCATTCCCGCTAAAAACGAATCTGAGATAAAGCAACTGGTTGCCGAAAGAATCTTTAAAAAAATTCAAGGGGACCCCGCTGCTTTCGGCAACGAAAGAAATCAGCGCTATTTGTACGGCAGCAAGGCACTTGAGGCACTTAAGGGAGATCTGAATGTCTCAACCTTTTCACAGATACTGGATACCCGGTCCCGGCGTCAGGGTTTCACCCCTCTTGAAATCCTTGTTGTGATGAAACTCGGTTTTTACCAGATGCAGTTCATTACCGCCCAGGCGGCCGAATACCTTGAAGAACAAAGAATGATGCCCGAATGGGAATGGCTCAGCCGGCTTCACCTTCTGTATTATGAACTTTATATTTCGAGCCTCAAGCTGGTTGACCAGACCCGGACCACAGCCGACAAGGCCAAATACCTGGAGGGGATCAAGCCGGTTCTTCAGGAGATGCAGTCAACCCTTGACGCCACTGTTGCCCACATGAAAAAATATCCGACTCCTCAATTTCTCTCTCAGGGGAAATAGTGGGCGGAACTGTTTTTGACGATTATCAAGGAGTTGCGGGCTCTCGTCAGCCTTTGACTGCTGGAAAAGCGGAGGTACAGCGGGATGAAAGATCCCAAAATCGAAAATATGACATCGTCCCTGCCGGCAACCTTTCTCGTGTGTTTCTCCATCCTGGTGTCCAATCCTCAGAGCGCCTGTTCACAGGACAAGCACCCGGAAACGGGCAGCCATACGTTTGCAATCGCCGTGAAAGGATAGAAACGGACTTATATCGTACATGTTCCTGCCAGCTACAAATTACAAAAACCTTCTCCCGTCGTAATCATGCTGCATGGTGGCGGGGGCACAGCCAAAGCCGCGTCCTGAGAGACACGGTGGACAGTGACAGCCGAAAAGCAGGGATTCTTGGCCGTCTTTCCGAAAGGCAAAAAGGGGGCAGAATTATTATTTCCACTTCAAATTCTAATATGTTATCGCTTTTTAATGCCAAGAACTGTGACGACCTCGTAAAAAGTGCGCAATGCACCGCTCATGTCATTTCGACCCCGCATTTTACGGGGGAGAAATCCTGAAATCATTAAAGATTTCTTGTCGTCCCGCTTCAGCGGGACTCCTCGAAATGACAGAATTCGACTTTTTACG
>JAFGHS010000120.1 GCA_016930075.1 Deltaproteobacteria bacterium | reverse complement strand
GATCACTGGCGTTGACCCCCGGATTTGCCCGTCTTGTGGCAAGGGGAAGATGGTGTTGAAAGAAGTCCTCAATCCATCAGCATGTCCGATGGCTCCTTGATAATGACTTTTTGCGAGCGAACATCGATTACCCCTCAAAGACCCGATCATCGGTAATGGGAGGCTACGCGCTCTTTCTACAAATACCTGCTTCCAGGCCTCATGAAAGGCACGCCATGCGACCATGAGACTCGTTGTCCCTTTCCAAAAATGCTATTCAATTGTCAAAGAGACAAGAGTTCCAATAAAATCGTGCCGGAACCAAAGTCTATTCAATCCCCATAGTCGGCGAGAAGCGGCTCAGTTCAACACGATTGTAAACGGAATGAAGCTGAGCCAGTAATAACTTGTTAATAAAGTTGGAAATTTTCATTTTCAGGCGGAATATTATTTACTTCATTCCGCATACAATCTTTAGCGTTATGCTCATTAACAACGCACGGAGTGAATCATGATAACTGAACTGAAACTTCAGAACTTCCGATGCTTTAATGAACACACGATTCCATTTAAGCAAATGAGCATTGTTATCGGACGTAACAACGCTGGAAAGTCAACCGTAGTTGAAGCGTTGCGTCTCATATCTATCGTTGTATCTCGCTACAAGTTTCTCGCATATCGTAGTGCACCTGATTGGGCTGAGATTCCTCGTAGAGAGGTAGGTGTCTCACCTTCTCTAAAGGGAATGGAGTTTAACTTCAGCACCGTATTTCATAGATATGGCGATCCTCCATCTATTATTTCGGCAAGCTTCGACAACGATAGTGCTATCAAGATCTATCTTGGTGAAGAAGACAGAATCCACGCGGTGGTGTTCGATCAAGAGGGCAATATAGTTAAGACTCGCGCTGAGGCAAACAAGCTCGAAATCCCCAGCGTAGAGATTATGCCGCAAGTTGCCCCTGTGGTCCGCGAAGAAAGAGCATTAACCAGAGACTACGTGAAAGGTGCAATGTCTTCTCATTTGGCTCCGTTGCATTTCCGAAATCAATTAAGAGTTATCAAAGAATATTTTCCAGTTTTTAAGGAGATGGCAGAGACTACGTGGCCTGGTTTACAAATAAGAGAGTTGACTGGAGGAGGGATCGGCACCGGCGATCCCTTGCAACTCATGGTCCGCGATGAAGATTTTGTTGCGGAAATAGCGTCAATGGGACACGGGTTGCAGATGTGGCTTCAAACTATGTGGTTTTTAGCTCGTTCCTCAGAAGCGTCAACAGTTATTCTTGATGAGCCTGATGTTTATATGCACGCCGACATACAGCGCCGACTAATCCGATATATAAAAAATCGGGTCCCTCAAATCATAGTAACAACTCATTCTGTCGAAATTATGTCGGAGGTAGATATTGACGAAATATTGATAATAGATCGAAGACGACCACGTTCGCGCTTCGCAGGTACGTTACCTGCTGTCCAAAAATTGATAGAACATATAGGTAGTGTTCACAATATTCATTTGGCGAAACTTTGGCATTCGCGTCGTTGTATCCTGGTTGAAGGAAAAGATGTTAAACTTTTGAGTGAACTACACAATGTCATATTTCCTGAAAGTGTCGAAGGATTTTCCGCTTATCCAAATATGCCAATAGGTGGTTGGGGCGGATGGAATTACGCCATTGGTTCATCAATGCTTTTGAAGAATGCGGGCGGACAATCGATAGCCGTTTATTGCATACTAGATTCTGACTATCACACTGAGATAGAAATCGCAAAAAGGAAACAGGAGGCGAAAGCTGCCGGAGTGCAACTTAGAATATGGGAACTAAAGGAGATTGAGAACTATCTCTTGGTTCCCTCAGCAATTCGCCGTGTGATTGCATCGCGAGTTTCGAGGCGAAAAGCGGCTCCGTCAATTGAGGAGATAGTTCAAAAACTGGAAAAAATTTTTTCAGATTTAAAGGATGAAATATTTGATGCGTTTTCCGCAGAGATATATGCGCAAGACCGTAAATTAGGAGCGGCTGGCGCAAATAAAGTGGCCAGGGCTTATCTCGTTAAAAAGTGGAAAACTTATAATGGCCGATTGTCAGTTGTATCTGGTAAGGAGGTCTTATCAAGATTATCAAAATGGAGCCAAGATAGATATAGTGTATCCTTGAGTGCATCGCTCATTGCGCGGCAGCTTAAATTGGAGGAAATTCCGAACGAAGTCATTGAAGTTATTAGAGCTATAGAGAATTGCGAGAATTTTTCGAGATGATTTGCCTGTCTAAAATGGCATAACATTTCAATCAACCGTACTGTCAAAAGCTGCGCTTTTGCCATCCGGTTATTTCAGGTGTTAAGCCCATGAATCAAAATAATAAAGAAAATTGGGAACGAAATGTAGGTCGGTTTATCCTCGAAACGGGGGCTATTGAATTGAATCTATTACAGCTCTATTGGAATATATCACTTGATGGTAGCTATGACGTAGCTATTAAGGAAGAATCTCTTCCCAGAAAAATTAGACGCGTAAGAAAAAAAGTCAATGTATCCGACATTTGTCTTGATTTGAAGAAAGAAGTCTTAGATGTTTTGAAGAGATGCTCAGATTTGGTTCACATAAGGAATTTGGTGGCACATAACCCCCTAAAAATGGATTTTTTTCTTGATGACGCTGGAATGCCACAATACGAACCAATAATTCGTTCATTACGAAATGGGGAGATCCATTTAAAAGAGGAGGATCTCAATAAAGCTATTAGCGCAGCTCAAAATATTGTTGCGAGAATGTCAGATATTATACCTGATGACAGATTGTGGTCCTGGAGGGAGGCTTAACCACTTGTTTCACACTCGACGGGAACCCGGGGCGGCCTTTTTCCATAAGGCCTTCAGCTTTCAACGTTTCTTAATAGCAAGTCCGCATTGGATTCCCGGCGGGTGAACAAGGCGTTGTGGCGAGAAAGTATGAATTATGAAAGAGGATGAATTATATTTTAGAATATTTTTACGAGGCCCAGAGTATCCTGTAATTGTAATCTCGGGTGATGATATCTATCCAGCCTTTAAAATAAAAGAATTGGGTAATATATGCTATTCATTGTCACCACCAGGCAGTTCAAATAAAATAGCAGTTGTAGATAGTACAGGAAAAGAATTTTTTTATATGACTGATCAAACCACATTGGCTCCTGGAATAGGAGGGAAAAATTGGACTAAAAAAAGAATCATTGATTTGTTTAATAAATGTAACATTGCCCAAGAAGCGGAAATACATTATTCTCCAAAATCATTATCAAATAAAAGAGTAGCAACCATTATTAATGAAATCTGTACAATGCTTGCCACAACAATAAAATCAACGTGACCGGCGGAAAAGCTTGCCGGCTCGTTATTTAGCGCGTTATACGCTTCAATTCCTAAACCAACTGTTGGAATTTAATTATGAAAAATTACCGGAAAGAATTCATGAAGTTTTGTTCTGACTCAAAACTCCTAGATGATGCAAGAATAATGAAAAGGGGTCAAATCTACGTTTGACTGTTGGCCTCTTTTTTAATTTAGATGCCTCATTTCCAGACCACTAAGAATTCAATATGCAGATGCGTGGTACCACGTCATGAACCGTGGTCGACGTGGCAATGAGATCTCTACGAAGGCTGAGGATTATGCCGCCTTCATTGATCTCCTCAGGCAAATCGTCGAGGATTATCATGTGAGGGTCTCTTCGGCTTATTGTTTGATGTCCAATCACTATCACCTCCTGGTGACAACCCCGGAGTCCAATCTATCAAGAGCCATGAGGCACCTTAACGGTGTCTATACCCAGCGTTACAACAGAACACATCATTTTGACGGTCAACTCGTTAGGGGCCGGTACAAGGCCATTCTTGCGAAGCTTTATGACGCATAAATGGGCGGTCATTACAGGTCAGGAAGAGGACATTTCAATGAACCCAGGAATGTCGCCATCTATCTCACGAGACGGCTGAGGGGTGATACGTTAAAGGCCGTGGGAGAGGTCTTTGGATTCAACAAAAACAGTACCGTGATCAGCATCATTGAAAGCGTGAGGCGAGAGATGAGAAAGTATAAAGCCATGAGACTGCGTCTTGAAAAACTCATTGAGACCCTGAGCAAAAGTCAAACGTAGATTTGACCCGTTTACTCATGCTGCCTACTTTTTGCCGGGGCGAATCGGGGTGTCACTGAGAATCGGATTATACAATGTATCAAACGTACCACCGGTTGAGATATGGCCAACGGCTTTTTCGGGGCTGGTCTCGATATCCACCGGATTGCCCGCTTCGTCAACAGGATCACCCTTATCGTTCACTTTTACAATGCCGGTCGGCGTGGTTCCGCTGCCTTCTTCGTCGTAAGGGCGGCTGGTAATAATCTCACCGACCGGTATGATCTCGCCGGCAGCATTTTTCACGGTGCCATCCGATCTCAATGTAAATGGCACGTTATCGGGCTCTGTGCCGAATACGTCTTTGCCCAAATTGTAACTCTGATCGAGCACAATTTTGCGGTAGAGGAGGATATTGTTCTTCATCGTTTGCTCTGACGGATACAGTAGGCTGCCCTTGACATAGCTATCGCCGGTCTTTTTGTCCTGATCTAGATAACCGAGATCGGACACGTAAGAGCGCATAACCTTTTGGCGGTCGAGCAGGTGGGAACGTCGTTCGGCAGAAGCCATGTTCTTGAGCAGATCATCATCAAAGATCGCCTCTATTGGTCGTTTCAGATCAAGCGACTTCTGGTTGTCGGCTGCGTAAGCCTTGAGTTCGTTTGCTATTTCTTTGGGCACGGCGCCGTAGAGATCGGCACCAACAACAGTGTGATAAAAGTAGCCAAGCTCGCCCATCGTTAAGCTCTCGTGCATGTAATCCTGCAGGCGACTATGCCGCGGATTTTTCGAGTCGTAGGCCCCATAATCCATTTCACGCCAGCCGGCCTCTCCCGGCAGTTTTCTTAGGAAAGACCAGACGGAGTCCACCGTGTTTCCAACTTTTCCGTGACAGCCAATGCATTGCATCAGCTCCTCGGTGGTCTGCGCGCGCAAATCCCCTTGCCGATCCTCGATGAAGGCCGAGAGCACCCATCCGGCATTGTTGTCCAACCAGCCTTGGCCCTCGTTGCCGATGACAAAGTCGTCGTAGTGGGCGTCTTCGTCGATGTCATCGATTCCAACTTCCTTCCACTTGTACATATAGCGAATTTCCTTGACCCGTCGTGAACGTGTGCCGGGAAACTCATACGTCTCGGTTTGGTTGTCGACAACGCCGTCAACCGTTTGCCCTGCTTCGCCGTCCGCGTTAAGATCCACGTAGTGCAGTGGGTGCGCAAATTCAGTACCCACAGGAAAAAAGCCGCGCACGACATCTACCTTGGAAGCATCGCCGTAATAGTGGGTCTCTTTGTATGATCGGTTTTTAATGTTCTGTTCGAGAAGATTGAGGTTTTTCTTATAGGTGTTTTGGCTGAACTGGTTGTTTTGGCTCATGAACGGCTGTGGCAGCCTAATATAGATTCCGCTCACACTGCCCGAAAGCGGTGTAAAAATGCCATAGGGGAAAAAGTTTATAGCGCGCCACCCGGTAAACGCCGCTTTCTCGTCCCGCACGAATCCATCCAAATCGACAAAGCCATGCTTTCCGCCGCCTGTCGGGTCTTTTTCACGGCACGGGAAAAGATGCAACGGATTGAGTGCCGGAAACAAAACAAATTCAGACGATCCCTTGTTGATCCACCCATAGCTCCCACCAGGGCGTGCTTTAGCAAAGGCCGACTGCCAATTGTCGCGGCGCACGTAGGCAACATCTTCGCTGTCAGGTAGGGCGATGCCTTCCTTACTCAAGCGCTTAGAGATTTCCTGGGGAAAAATGGTGTTGCGCCACAGCACCTTGTTCAAGTCAGGCGAAGGAAAGCTGTAAAGAATCTGATCCTCTCCTAGCGGGAAAGCGTTGCCATGCCGTATTTTTGCTAAGTAGTCGGTATGACAATAAAGACAGGCGTTCTGGGTCCCGTAGCTGGTTTCGATCCAACATTGAGCCGGAATCGATGGTTCCTCGTTATAGGAAGGCTTGTAGCGTGCACCGGTTCTCTTGACAAAATTCTTGGGCTCAATACCCTCGTGAAAATCAGCCAAGCGTAGGGAATGCGCAGTCAACCCCTCTTTACTCAGTGCCTCTCGTGCTTCACGCGTTGGGTCAGGCTTTCCTTTTTCAGCCGCATACAAATTTGCACTAATCACAGCCAAAGCTACAAGGACAAAAAGGACTTTGAATTTAGATTTAGAGATCATATTCATTCCTTTCCCCCTGGTGTCTTGGTGACAGGTTAAGATCAGAAAAATTTCGCTCAGAGCAATCGCCTTGGTTCGGGCCCTTTCTTAGGCCTTGAACATCTTGTCCTGCGCTTGTCATACTGTTCTGTAGAAAAAATATCACACTCCATTGGAAATTGTCACTTAAACTTAGCGATTCAATAAGGGGTCAAATCTACGTTTGACTGTTGACTCCTTTTTTGATATAGATGCCTCATGTCCAGGCCACTAAGAATTCAATATGCGGATG
>JAFGHS010000119.1 GCA_016930075.1 Deltaproteobacteria bacterium | reverse complement strand
CGGATCAGAAATATTTTTAACCCGGCGATGGGAAATAGGCTCTTTGCCGTTAAATTTGCCGTTTGACTTTTTACGAGGCCGTCAAATATGAGCCTATCAGAAAATATAAACCAATCAGGAGGAAGAAATGTTTAAGACAAAAATGACGGAACTCTTCGGGATCAAACACCCCATCATGCTGGCCGGGATGAACTGGATTACGGATCCCAACCTTGTTGCCACAGTCTGCAACGCAGGCGGCCTGGGCATTCTGGCGACGGCCCGCTACACGCCCGATGAACTGAGGAAATGCATCAAGGAAATCAAAACGCTGACCGACAAGCCCTTCGGCATCAATCAAATGCTTCTGATGCCCGGAGCCCAGGAAAATATCAAGATTGCCATCGAGGAAAAAGTGCCGGTTGTCAATTACACCCTGGGGAAGCCGTGGTTTGTCGATCAGGTTCACGCGTACGGCGGAAAGGTGCTGGGGACAACGGCCCTGGCCAAGCATGCCGTCAAGGCAGCACAGTTGGGCTGCGACGCGATTGTTATTACAGGCCATGAAGCGGCGGCCCACGGCGCCGACGCCACATCCCTGGTTCTGATCCCCACCGTGGCCAGTCAGGTCAAGATTCCGATTATCGCAGCGGGCGGTTTTTACGATGGCCGGGGCCTGGCGGCGGCCCTGTCGTTGGGAGCCGACGGCATCTCCATGGGAACGCGGTTCATGCTGACCCAGGAAAGCGCCCTGCACGCGAATTTCAAGCAGCTTTGTCTCGAAGCTACGGAACAGGATACACTTTACGATACGGTCTTTGACGGGATGCCTGGACGTGCCCTGAAATCGAAAGGCGCCATTGCCTTGACGAAGAGGGGCTTTCCCATCATCGATGCCGCCAAAGGGGCCATGCAGATCAAAAAGATGCTGAAACTCTCGACGGCGCAGTTCGTCGGTCTGAGCTTGAAGATGATGTCGGCAGGTGAAGAGTCTTCGCCCCTGTGGGTGCAGGCCCGTCAGGCGGCCGGCGTCCCGAAGCACTTGAAAGGCATTTTCGAGGGCGACAAAGAGGAGGGTGTGCTGTTTGCCAGCCAGTGCATCGGCGACATTCGCGATATTCCGACCTGCGCGGAGTTGATCGACCGCGTGATCAAAGAGGCCCAAGAGGCCATTAAAAAGACGTCGGCGCAGATGCAGGCGTAAAGCAAGCGGGGAAGCACAAAGCATCGAATACCCGTTGGTCAAAATCAAGGGAGAAGACCAGATCGCGGAGGATTTCAAGGAGGCGGCCACGGCTTTCTTGACGAAGCGAAGACCCGTTTTCAGGGGGAGGTAATCATTCTGCGCCATGACTGATACGAACGACGAGCAGCGCCCGTGGGGATTCTACGAGGTCCTTTCCGATCAGGCCGATCATAAAGTCAAAAGGATCACCGTCTATCCCGGCAGGCGTTTGAGTCTCCAGCGCCATCAAAGACGGGATGAACACTGGTTTATCATTTCGGGAAGCACGCTGATGACGCTCAATGCCGGTAAAATGAGCCTCGAAAAAGGGCAATCCGTGGATATTCCCCGCGGCGCGGCGCACCGCATCGAAAACTGGGGCGACGAAAATGCGGTTTTCATTGAGGTTCAGACAGGCGAGTATTTCGGGGAAGATGATATTGAGCGGCTCGAAGACGATTACGGGAGGGTTTGAAGATCGACTTCTGAAATGCCCGTCAAAATATTCCCGCATGCAGCAGGCCGCTGATAACAGCTGCAAGCAGAAGCAAAGAAGAAATGCGTCCAAACCAGCGATGGGCGTTCCTGATTTCTTGCGCCTTCGCCTTCCATCTGAACTGCCATAAACCGAGGGATGCCGTACAGAATACCCCTAACAAGGCCATGACGCCCAGGTAGGCATGAGGCACATTGAGATGGCCGCCCCCCTGCCCGGATACCATGACGACGGCTGCGGTCAGCCCCGCAAGACAGCTGACTGCGCCTGCCAGCCCTTTGGTTTTGTGAAATTTAAAATACCGGCGCTTCAGTGACGGCGTTTTTACGATGATGATGCCGCCGGCAATCGATAGACAACCGGCAGCCATAAAACCTGCATGCAAGAGAAAAAGCGTCATTATTATTGGGGACCTTTTCCCGGAGCGGTTGACAGCTGCTGCTTTTTGGATCCGAAGATGTTGCACGTTACCTTAACCTCCACGGTATCCTGACCGTCAAGGGCCACTTTGTATTCGTAAGAAAATTTGTCCTGGCTCGGCTGCGATTTATAGCTTTCCGTGGAGACGACGGCGCCGTTTTTGATGATTTCCACTTTCTTGATGTAATGTTTATCCGGCGATTTTGTCGTATGGGTAATATCGACTTTCAAGATTTGAGAGGCGGCGTCATAGGAAACCGACAAATCACTCGGTCCATGTGAAAAGGCCGGGCACGGGCTGAAGGCTAAACAGGCCAGCGCGGCAAAAATAATCAAACTGAAACGGTTTATCTGCCGTCCGGCCGTTTCCACCTGCTTTTTCCATGATGTTTTTGGGATCATATATTTACCTCCTGATGTGATGTTTTCATAACTTCATTTCCATGTCCTGAGAAACGGCGAAGCATTCCAGGCAAGACGATTGCTTCTGGATAATCTCTTGACACTTGTCAATCATCTCATCGATAGCAGTGTCTGTCCTGTCCTGGTTGTGATGATAGAGGCCCAGTTTTTTTACTTTGGCATCCAGGGCCAATTGCAGCGTATCTAAATAGACCGAGTGTCCCCATGTTCTCACTTTTTTGTAATCCTGCTCAATGAATTCGGCATCATGGATGAGAATGTCGGCATCCATTGAAAAGGCGACGTAATCTTCATAATCAAGGCCGCCGGGATGTTTGAAGCTCAACTCGTTATCCGTGATAAAGACAAATGTTTTGCCGTCTTCGACGAACTTGAACCCCACGCCCTGATTGGGGTGGCTGATCGGTATCGACGTCACCCGCAGAGAGTGTATTGAAAAATCCGTTCCACAGGTTTCATCGTACACAATATTGGCATGAATATCGTCAAAATCGACGGGGAAATTGGGGTGCGACATGATGCGGGAAATCATGTGTTTCACCGACTCTTCCGAATAGGGGCAGCCGTACATGGTGATTTTTGTTTTTTTCATGTAGATCGGTTTGAAGAAGGGAAATCCGATGAGGTGGTCCCAGTGTGCGTGCGTAAAGAGCATTGAATAGGAGAAGCGGTTTTCAGCGAGCAGTTGATTGCCTAACCGTCTGATGCCGGAGCCGGCATCGATAATGATGATTTCATCTTCTTTCGATCTTATTTCAATGCAGGGGGTATCTCCGCCATACTTCAGATATTCTTTACCGGATACGGGAACGGAACCTCTGGCGCCCCAACATCGAATAATCATCAAAAAGTCCTCCATTCAGAAAGCATATATATGCCCGCCGCGGGAAATGCACCATTGCCGTAAAAAAAGCGCAGGCGCATATTTTGAACAAAATGATATCTGCTTGATCTGTCTGCAATACTAAATGGTTTTTTTATGATTTGCAACTATTTACTGAGGGAATTATCTGTCGGATTAATGGCAGGGGATAGCGGTTAGGGGGGCAGGGTGTACCCTTGCCCCCTCCGTTCATCTTGGTCTTAGTTCAAATTTTCAATTTCAATTCCCAGTTTCTTTACGGCTTTGGTGTTTTGGAGAATCTTTTGTGCGGCAGCTTTATCAAGGACATAAATCATTTGTCCGCCCTCACTGGCGTAGAGCTTCCCATACGATATGGGGACCAGGGGCGTCGGGTCATTGAGAATAGATTCGGCGATGGGTTCCGTCTTGCGGGGGCCGTTGGCCAAAAGGATGACGGTCCGGGCTTTATAGACCAGTTCTGCACCCATGGAGATGGCATAAGAAGGGCTGTCTTTCCGGCCGGCAAAGTGGCCGTCTTTGACGGCGTTTTCTACGGTGCTGTCATCAAGTTTTACCAGGAGCATCCGGTTGCCTTTAAAGGGAATGCCCGATTCATGAAAGGCGACGTGGCCGCGGCCGCCGACGCCGATGATGTGCAGATCGATCCCGCCGCATTTGACAATCTTGTTCGCGTAGGCATCGAGGATGGATTTGCGCACCCAATTGAGATATTCGGATTTTGCCTGTCGATCAATAACGATGGCCTTTCCCTTATCGGCGCCCGCTTCCCGCCAGTCCGCCGGGTTTGCCTTCAGTTCACGAATCAGCTTTTTCTGATCGATCAGGGTGCCCCAGGGGACGTTTGTTTCTTTAAATTTTTTATTGAGGAGACTGAACAGCTCCTGGATCATAAAAAAGCTGTAACTCTCCGGATGGAGGGCCCGCTGCTGGGCGTTTTCGCCGGGCAGACCGACATACTCATCGAGATTGAAGCTCCGAATCCGGCCGCTGTCGAAGCTTCCTTCGTTGGCTGCCTTTGCCAGATGTTTATACAGGCCTGTCGGCGAATTTCCTGTTGCCAAACCGAGGGTGAACAAATCCTGCTGCTTCAGAACTTGCCGGATGTTTTTAACAACCAAACCGGCGGCGACTTCGCTCATGTGTTCGAAATCCCGTGTGACAATAACTTTAAACGACATAGGTACCCCCTCTATGTTTTATGGAATCAGCCGAGCTTTTCCTTCACCACATCGGCAATCTGGCGGCAATGCTTAAGCGTTTCTTCCTGGGTGGGGCCTTCCACCATGACGCGGCACATGTTTTGCGTCCCCGAATACCGGACAAGGACCCGGCCGCTTGCGCCCAGCTTTTCCTCAACCGATTTGATGACGGCAACCAGTTCCGGCACGGTCGATATATCCGGTCGAGACTTGGTGTCCACATTGATGAGGGACTGGGGGAAAACGTCCATAACTTTGGCAAGCTCGGACAGGGGCTTTCCTTCTTTTTTCATGGCCGCAATGACCTGGATGGCTGTGACGATGCCGTCTCCCGTCGTATGGTGCTGTAAAAAGATGATATGTCCCGAATCCTCGCCGCCGATGGAACTGCCTTTCGCTTGCATTTCTTCCAGGACGTACCGGTCCCCCACTTTTGTCATGACCGAGTCGATCTTGAGTTTTTCGAGGGCGACGGAAAGGCCGATATTGCTCATGACCGTCCGGACAACGAGATTGTTGGTCAGGGTTCCTTCCTTTTTCATCACATGGGCGCAAACAGCGATCACCTGATCTCCCGTCAGGACGTTTCCTTTTTCATCGACGGCAATCAGGCGGTCGCCGTCGCCGTCGAAAGCAAAACCCGCTTCGGCGCCGTTCTTCAACACCTCGGCGGCCAGGGTTTCCGGGTGTTGAGAGCCGCACTTCACATTGATGTTCTTCCCGTCGGGATCGTCGAAGATGGTCGCAACTTCCGCGCCCAGTTCGGAGAATGTTTCCGGCGCCACCCGGTAAGTCGCGCCATTGGCGCAATCCAGGACGACTTTGGCGCCTTCCAGGGAGTGTTCCCGCGGAAACGTGTGCTTTAGAAATACGATGTAACGACCCCGCGCGTCATCCATGCGATAGGCTTTTCCCAATTCGGAGGGCGGCGGCAGGAGTTTATCCATTTTATTGTTAAGTATGAGATCTTCTATGGCCAGTTCCGTTGCGTCGGGAAGCTTGAAGCCGTCGCCGGAAAAGATTTTGATGCCGTTGTCCTGGAAGGGATTGTGGGAGGCGGATATGACGATTCCCGCGTCGGCCCTCATGCTGCTGGTCAGGTAGGCAATGCCCGGCGTCGGAATGACGCCGACAAGAATGGCGTCAACGCCCATGGAGCAAATGCCGGAGACCAGGGCGTTTTCCAGCATGTATCCGGAAAGGCGTGTATCTTTTCCAATCAGAATTTTAGGATGATGACCCTTGCGCTTGAACATGTAAGCGGTTGCCCGTCCGATGTTCAAGGCCATTTCCGCCGTCATGGGATACTCGTTGGCGACGCCTCTGACACCGTCGGTGCCGAATAATTTTCCCATATAAATCTCCTTTTTATTTGATTTATTTGAATAATTGAAAGTCTCTACTATAGCCGATCCGGTTTTGCAATACGGAAACGATTGCCGTTCTATGGCTGCGAAATGATCTTTTTGATCAGCTTTGCCAGCTTTTTTGAATCGTGGCGGACAATGCCGCCGCCTGCGCTCAACAAATCGTCGGAAAATATTTTTCGCGTTTTCCATAATTCATGATCACCGTCGATTTCGACAAATTCCGCCTGTTCCTTTTCACTGTATTGTTCAAGAATTTTCGTTTTCGGCCTCATGGCATTGTAAATGATGCCGTTTACGGGGCGGCCGATGTAGAATTCAATATTTTTCACAAAGTCGTTGCACCGGAAATTGTTTGTTTCACCGTATTTGGTCATGATGTTGACCACATAAAAGACCCTCGCCTTTGTTGCCATGATGGCCTCTTTCACGCCGGGGACGAGGAGGTTGGGTATGATGCTGGTGAAAAGATCTCCGGGGCCGATGATGATGTGGTCTGCCCCGCCGATGGCCTCAATGACGGGCGGATAGGCCGCTATCTCGTCATGGTGGTGCGGCACGAGGTATATGTCCTTGATGCGCTCCCGC
The DNA here is from genome assembly GCA_016930075.1 of Deltaproteobacteria bacterium. Classification (GTDB taxonomy): domain Bacteria; phylum Desulfobacterota; class Syntrophia; order Syntrophales; family JAFGHS01; genus JAFGHS01. The sequence goes on along the minus strand of JAFGHS010000119.1, from coordinate 26,777 downwards.
TGCGTCTCCCTTGGTACGTTGATGGCTCTCTGCCCGTAGATGCGGCTGCCGTTGGTCAATTCGGCCACGAGGGTGACTTTATCGACGGTTACGGGCAGGATGGTGCCGTGAGAGTCGAGAATCTCCGAAAGGGCTTTGACGCCTGTTGCGAAGTTGCCTGTATATTCGGCAAGCATGGTCAGAAGCATGTTCCCCGCATTATGTCCCCGCAGACGGCTGCTGCCGGTCAGTCTTTTAAGTAAAATGGTGCGGATGAGATCGCGCTGCGGCGACAGGGCCAGGACGCATTTCAGGACGTCGCCGGGCGGCAGGATGCCCAACTCATCGCGGAGCCTTCCCGTGCTGCCCCCGCTGTCCGCCATGGAAACAACGGCGGTAATGTCAATGCCGTCTATGTCCCTGAGGCCTGCAAGCAGGGCAAATTGCCCGCTTCCCCCGCCGATAGTCACAATCTGTTGCTTCGTTTGTTTCATGGAAGACGCCCCCGCGAAAATATGGTATTGGCTGTTTTTATGGATTACATTTAAGACGGCATGTATATAGCAGATATTGAATGGTGATACAAAGCCATAATCACATGACGGTCTTAGGATAAAGGGTGTGAAATCGGATGGTGCCAATCAGCGAAAACAGCGTCATGCTTTACGATGCCGGCGGGCGGACATGGCTTCAGTTCAGCAACCCGGTCATGATTTATGCCGTCTGCGACTTGGAATCGGTTGTGGATGTTTTGCGTGAATGCGAGCGTCAAGTTGCGGCGGACCATCTTTACGCGGCAGGATTTCTCAGTTATGAGGCAGGTCCTGCTTTCGACCGCGCCCTGGTTGCGCATCCGGCAGGCGCGTTCCCGCTCATCTGGCTTGGCCTTTATGAAAGGCCGACGCCGTTTTCTTTCCCGTCCATGGCGGAGGCTGATTTCACGGCGATTCCCTGGCGGCCGTCCGTTACGGAAGATGAATACCGGCATTCGTTTCAACGGATCAAGGAGTACATTCGGGCGGGCGACACCTATCAGGTTAACTATTCTTTTCGTCTTCAGGCGCCCTTTTCCTTAAACCCGTGGACGATGTTTGTGAGGATGATCCATGCCCAGGGGAACGGTTACGGCGCTTTTGTCAATACGGAGGATTGGACGGTATGCAGCGCTTCGCCGGAGCTTTTTTTTACGCTGGAAGAAGGGCAACTGCTTTCCCGGCCTATGAAAGGGACGGCCGCACGGGGCCTGACGTATGCCGATGATCGGATGCAGGCGGACTGGCTTGTCAATTCGGAGAAAAACCGGGCGGAGAACGTCATGATCGTCGACATGGTGCGCAACGACATGGGGCGGGTCAGCGACGGCGCCAGCGTGGAAGTTGCCAGCCTTTACGATTGTGAAAAATATCCGACCCTCTGGCAGATGACAAGCACCGTCCAATGCCAGACGAAGGAAAGCCTTGTCGATATTTTCCGCGCCCTGTTTCCGGCGGCATCGATTACCGGCGCCCCGAAGGTCCGGACCATGCAAATCATTGCCGATCTGGAAAGCACGCCGCGCCGCATCTACACGGGGACCATCGGATTCCTTTCACCTGAACGGAGGGCTCAATTCAATGTCGCCATCCGGACCGTCCTGGTGGACAATAAGAAACATCTATCCGAATACGGTGTCGGCGGCGCCATTGTCTGGGATTCGGAAAAGGCCGAAGAAATGAAGGAGTGTTATACGAAAGCAAAAATTCTGGTGCAAAAGCAGCCGGACTTTTCGCTGCTCGAGACAATCCTGTGGACGCCCCAGGAAGGATACGTTCTCCTCGACCATCATCTGAAGCGTCTGGCGGAATCGGCGGCCTATTTTTCCCGTCCTGCCGAGATCGACAAAATCCGTGAAAAACTAAGCACCCTGTCCCGTGAATTTCATCCTCAGCCCATGAGAATGCGATTGCTCCTGCAACCGGACGGCGAACCGGTTTATGACGTCGGTATTCCGGCCCCTCTTCCCCAACCCTATCGAATCGGGCTGGCCGACAAATCGATTCTTTCAAACGATGTGTTTTTGTATCACAAAACGACGAACCGGCAATGCTATGAGGAACGCCTTGCGTCGTCGCCCGGATATGACGATCTTTTGCTTTGGAATGAAAACAGAGAGATCACGGAGTCCTGCATTGCCAATGTCGTGGTGGACATGGACGGAAAGCTGCTGACCCCGCCGGTTACGTGCGGCCTTTTACCGGGGACGTTGCGGTCTTTTTTGCTCGACCGGGGACAGGTGGGAGAACAGGTTATCAAGATAGATGACCTGCAATGCTGTTCAAAGGTCTATCTGGTTAATTCATTGCGTGGCATATGGGAAGTGTCGCCTGATTTTTCTGTCCGGCAAGGTTCCTCCAAATCATAAACAGTCGAATCGTTCGCAAGCGGCGCAACCTCCGGTATTTGTATTCGCCATCCTGTCCGGTATGAGTCGCCATGGCGGGAAACGATACCGTTTCTTCTTGATTTCAATGGTTTTCTTTACTATATTTTATATCCAAGGGTTCAAGGAACAACGTTCAGGGAACAGGGTTAGGAGAACTCACTATGAAACTTTTGACGAAGATCGTTGCTGTTCTTGTTGTCGCTGTCTTGATCGCCGGTCTTGCGGGATTCTTTTTTTTGCCGCCGATCTTAAAAAACGTCCTTACGGAAAAATTGTCCCAAGCCCTGCACAGACCCGTGACGATTGGGGAGATTAAAATCAACCCTTGGGAATTGTCTGCAACGGTCAAGGGCCTGGCGATTAAAGATGCCGCCAAGGATGCGCCCTTTGTGTCTTTCGATGAACTGTATATCAATTGCGAGGGACTTTCCTCTCTGGCGCAAAGGGCTGTCGTCCTGAAAGAAATCCGTCTCAGTCATCCGAATATGCATATTGACCGTCATGCGGACGGCTCATTCAATTTTTCTGATCTGATCCCCAAAGAAGAAGCAAAACCTAAGCCGGCGGCAACAGGCAAGCCGCTGCTCTTTTCTGTCCGAAATCTTAAGATCATTGACGGGAACGTCACATGTAATGATGAACCGAACAAGAAGAACCACGCCATCGACGGGATGAATCTATCTCTTCCCTTTATCTCCAACATGGACAGGGACAATGACGTATTTGTCGAACCGCAATTTTCGGCCAAGGTAAACGGCAGTCCCCTGCAGATCGCAGGCAGGGTGAAGCCTTTTCTGCCATCCCGCGAGGCCCATGCCACTGTGGATATTGTCAATCTTGATGTGCCGTTTTACATGCCTTACATCCCGGTAAAGCTGAACGGCAGGGTTGTGTCGGCCCTTGTTGCGGCAAAGTTAAAAGTCGATTTTCTGATGCGGAAGGACAAATCGCCGCACCTCCTGCTGACCGGTTCCGCCGACCTGAAAGACATTGCCCTCGATGATCCGGGGAAAAACAAAATTTTAAGATTGCCGGCTGCCCATATTGTTCTTAAATCCGTTTTGCCCCTTGATGAGAATATTCATCTTTCCCTTGTGGCCGTTGAAAAGCCGGAAATCGTCGTCAAGCGCGGCAAAGACGGGAAAATCAATCTGCTGGGCATCCTGCCCAAAAATGATAAAAAATCAACCTGGAAAACCCGCATTGATGAGCTTGTGATTCATGCGGCGAAAGTGGACTTCCGGGATGCCGTGCCGCCGACCCCTGTCGGCATGCTGATAAGCCCGCTGGACGTCAAAATGCAGAACCTTTCAACGAAAAAAGGCGAAGCGGGGACCTGCGATTTATCGCTGATCCTGACGGACAAAAGAGGTGCCATCACAGCTCATGGCCCCGTGGTCATTGATCCGCTCAAGGCGGATCTGGCAATCGACATAAAGGATGTCACTATCCGGACATTCCAGTCTTATTTCAACGAGAAAGTAAAGATCAATGTCACGCGCGGTTTTCTGTCGTCAAAAGGAAATGTGTTCCTGTCCATGGACGGCAGGGGCGAGCCGAAGGCGACGTTCGAAGGTGTATTTTTTGTTTCCGAGTTTGCTTCGGTCGATAAGGCCCAGGCCGATCCGTTTTTAAACTGGAAACTGCTTTATTTTGACGGGGTCCATTTTGGCTACAATCCTTTCTACCTCAATATTAAGGGCATATCGATGACCGATTATTATGCCCGAATCATCCTCCGGCCCGACGGCAAACTGAATCTGCAAGACATCCTCGTCGAAGAGGGCCAAAAGAAAAAGACGGATGCCGGACCTGTTGAGAAGAAATCGCAAACAGCAAAAGCGAAAGAGCCGCCTCTCAAGGTAAATGTCGGGAAAGTGACGCTTCAAGGCGGAACGATCAATTTTACCGACCTGTTCATTAAACCAAATTACAGCGCCAGAATGCTTAATATGTCGGGAAGTGTCCTAGGTCTTTCCTCAATGGAATCATCCCGGGCGACTGTTAATATGAAGGGGAATCTCGGTTACGGATCGCCGATAGAAATAACAGGGAAAATCAATCCTCTCATCAAAGATCTTTTTGCCGATATAAAGCTTAGTTTCAAAACGATCGAATTGAGCCCCATGACGCCGTATGCGGCTAAATTTTTAGGGTACCCCATTTTGAAAGGCAAGCTGACCTATGATGCGGCGTATCTGATAGACAAAAGGACGTTGAATGCAACAAATAAGGTCTTTATCGATCAGTTGACATTGGGGGATCGGGTGGAAGGTCCCGATGCCCTCAAGTTGCCTGTAAAGCTGGCCGTGACACTTCTTAAAGACCGGAATGGGCACATCAATCTGGATATTCCCGTATCGGGAAGCCTTGACGATCCCAAATTCAAGGTCTGGCCCATTGTCTGGCAGGTTATTAAAAATCTGTTTACAAAAGCCGCAACGGCGCCGTTTGCCCTGCTTGCGTCGCTTACCGGCAGCGGCGAAGAAATGGGATATGTTGAATTCGAATACGGCAGCGCCTCCGTTTCGGAAGCAAATATCCGGAAAGTCAACGCCCTGGTGAAAGTCTTAACGGATAAGCCCGGTCTTAAAATGGATATCGAAGGACGCGTTGACGGTGAAAACGACAGAACGGGATTGAAAGCAGCCGAACTGATGCGGAAAGTTAAAGCGCAAAAGTTAAATGCCATGATAAAAATGGGCGGGCATGCCCTACCGGTCGAACAGATTCAGGTTCAACCGCAGGAATATGAAAAATATCTGACCCAGGCCTATCACGCAGCGCCTTTCCCCAAGCAAAGGACAGTTGAAGGCTCTCAGAAAAGCCTGTCTCTCCAAGATATCGAAAAACTGATGCTGACCCATATCGAGGCGACGGACAGCGACTTAAGGCAACTGGCCGCCCGACGGGCGGAGAAGGTCAAAGAGCTTATCCTGAGCTCCGGCGCCGTCGCACCCGACAGGATTTTCATCATCGAATCCGGCGGGACGCCGCCCGAAAAGAAAGAAAAAGTAAAAGACAGCCGTGTTGATCTTAAGCTCAAATAATGAGGGGTCAGGTCTACACTCTTGACATAGATGAGGCGGTGTCAAGAGTGTAGACCTGACCCCGTTTAGTTTGTTTTTATCAGGGACAGGAGGCGCTTTTCGATTTCTTCTTTGGGGTGGGCGCCGATGAGCTTATCCGCGACCTCTCCATCCTTGAAGAACATCAGGGTCGGGATGCTGCGGATGCCGTACTCCGACGCGATCCGGGTGTTTTCATCAACATTGAGTTTTGCGATCTTTGCCGTTCCGGCGTATTTCGCTGCCAGTTTTTCCATGACGGGTGCAATGGTGCGGCAGGGGCCGCACCAGGGCGCCCAGCAGTCTACGAGAACGGGGCCGGATGCGGCGAGCACTTCGCCGGCGAAACTGTCGTCCGTGACCTCAACAGGAGCGGCTTGAACCTTTTCGTCCCTGACGACGAGGGGCGCCTTGCATTTGCCGCACAAGGGCCGATCGTTAAGCCGGTCTTCAGGCATCCGGTTTTTCGTGCCGCAGTTCAGGCACCGGATGATCATTTCATCCAGAGGGGCATGGCACTTGCCGCATGTCGGCCGTTCCTGCAGCCGCCTGCTGGGTATCCGGTTTTTCGTGCCGCAGTTCAGGCATCTGATGATGATGGGATCGTTCTCCATAGTCGTTTCCAAAATTTTTGCCTATTTTCTCTGATTGCGCAGGGAAAGTCAACGGGTTTTGCGGTGTGGCCGTCTTGTCCCAAGCGCCCCTGAAACGGTTCACGATAAAAATGCATGCTGAAAAAAGCAAGAAAAAACAGTTATCTGCTTGACTCTTTCCATTTTCTTTCTGTATACATAACTGTCAACGTTCCTTGATGATGAAGCCTCAACCCAGTTTTCACAGGTGAAAGAGAAAAGTCCATGACGGATCAATTGCTCGGTATGCTGCAAAGTATACGGTTTCAGGACATCTTTGATATTGCCATTATCGCCGTCATGGTTTTTGCGATCTTGACCTGGTTTAAAGACCGGGCGTCGCGATTTGTCCTTATCGGCATCAGTCTTTTGGGCATCGTCTATCTTATCGCCCGCTTTTTTCAACTATATCTTACAACGATTGCCCTGCAAGGGTTTTTCGCTATTTTGCTTTTTGTCCTGGTGGTCATTTTCCAGGAAGATCTCCGGAGATTTTTTGAGCGCCTTGCCGTTTGGGGTGTCTTTCGGAAAAAAATTTATGATGCCTCATCCCGGCAGTTATCGGCCGAGATCATCGCCGGCACTGCCGCCGGCTTCGCACGGAAGCGAATCGGTGCCCTGATGGTGATCCAGGGCGATGATCCCCTGGACAGGCATCTCACAGGCGGTTAACCGCTGGATGGGGTATTGAGCCAGCCTCTTTTGGAAAGCATTTTCGATCCCCATTCGGCCGGTCACGACGGAGCGGCGCTCATTCAGGGAAACCGCGTTGTCCGCTTCGGCTGCCATTTGCCTCTTTCCATGGAGGCAGGTCGTTTCCCGAATGTCGGTCTGCGGCATACGGCGGCCCTTGGTCTTGCTGAGCGATCGGATGCCATCTGCATTGTTGTGTCTGAAGAAAGGGGCGCTATCTCGATAGCTAAAGGGGAGGACCTTCATCAGGTCGAGAACGCCGCTGCACTTAAAATGGCCATCGAATCGTTCTATGAGGAAAAAACGCCTCCTGAAACGCAGCGTAAGACCTATATGCGCTGGTTGAAGGATAATCCCCGTGAGAAGATCATGGCCATCATGCTGGCCTGCATTCTCTGGATTTTTTTCGGCTACCAGAAAGATTCGATCAGCCGTGAGTTTGCTGTGCCCATAGAATACATCAACGCATCCAGGGACTGGGTCCTCCATGACGTGAAGACGACCAAAGCCCAGGTTGTTTTGATGGGCTCATCACAGGGATTCCGATTTCTCAAGGCGGATAGTCTTAAATTATCCGTCGATCTGTCGATGCTTAAGGACGAAAGGCAGGATTTTCTCCTCACCAAGGAGCTGCTCAACGTCCCGTCCAATCTTTCCGTGGCCTCCATATCGCCGGGGCGGGTTGAAGTCCGCGCTTCCCGTTTAAAATCTGTTTCCTTTCCCATCAAGGTGACGACGACCAATCGTCCGGTCAGGGGATTGAGTGTGCAGCGGATAACTGTGAATCCCCCGCATGTCGATATACTTTTACCGGTCAAAAAGCGGCAACAATATACCGAAATACAAACAGAGCCGATTGACTTGCACCGACTGTCGGCCTCAACGGTTGTTGAGCCAAAAATTCTTTATCCTCCAGAGGCTCATTTCCCCGGCGACAAAGCGCCGTCCGTCAAGGTATACATAGAGATGAAAGGGAAAGCGGCTTCCCCGGACGCCGGTCATAGTAATGATTGAAAAATTATTTTTTTTTGCATAGTATATAGCGCAATATCAAAACAGGAGGAAGAACATGAGCTCATTTGAAGCAAGCGATATTCTTGAGTTTGCTATCAGGATTGAAGAAAACGGCGCAAATTTCTATCGTTACGCCGTCCAGGTTGTCAAAGGTGAAGATACGAAACAATTGTTTACCCGACTTGCGGGGGAGGAAGACAAGCACAAAAGAACGTTTGAAAAGATCTATGCCGATCTGGAAAAGAACAACATTCCCGAAAGCTATGAGGGGGAATACCGGGCGTACCTCCATGATTATGTCGATAACAGCATTGTGTTTTCCAGGGAGGCTCTGGACAGAATGCTGTTGAAGGTGACGGATACCCTGTCGGCTGTTGATTTTGCCATCCGGCGTGAAATGGATTCCATTTTGTATTACAGCGAGATTAAAAGATTCGTGCCCGCAAGCGACCATAAAATGATCGACAGCATCATCGAAGAGGAGAGGCGCCACTTTTCCATCTTGTCGGAAGTAAAAAAGTCCTATGGCAAGGGATAAGAACCCGGATAAAAAAGCGCCCTTTTTCCAACAGGGCGCTTTCTCACTCAATTTTTCAGGCCGTATTTCTTCAGCTTGTACCTCAGCATGCGTTCGCTGATGCCGAGGATGTCCGCCGCCTTGGTCTGATTGTCGCCTGCTTTTTCCATGGCCTCGAGGATAAGCTTCATTTCCAGATCTTCAATAGACCCCCGCAATGATCCCTCCTCTTTTTTCGTGTCTCCCGACACGGGGAATGCATCCTCCCGGAAAGGCAGATCTTCAACGGAAATGACCGAATCTCTGGATATCACCACTGCCCGCTCCATGATGTTTTCCAATTCCCTGACATTGCCGGGATAATCGTATTTCAGGAGAAGGTCGTTGGCCTCGCTGGTGAACCCATCGATGGTATTGCCGTTTTCGGCGGCAAAGCGTTTCAGGAAATAGTCGATCAGGACGGGGATGTCTTCTTTTCTTTCCCGAAGGGGCGGGATGGACATGACGACGACATTGAGCCGATAGTAAAGGTCTTCCCTGAAAAAGCCTTCCTTCACCCGCGATTCAAGGTCCCGGTTGGTGGCGCTGATGATTCTCACGTCTGAGTGGAGTGTCTGATTTCCTCCGAGACGTTGAAATTCCCGTTCCTGTAAAAACCTCAGAAGCTTGACCTGAATGGAAGCGGAAAGCTCGCCGATCTCGTCTAAAAACAAGGTGCCGCCGTCGGCCTCTTCAAAACGGCCGATGCGTCTTTGCGATGCGCCGGTAAATGCGCCCCTTTCATGGCCGAAGAGTTCGCTTTCCAGGAGGTTTTCCTGGAGGGCGCCGCAGTTGACGACGATGATCGGTTTTGCCGAACGGGGGCTTAAGTTGTGAATCAGTCTGGCCAGGAGTTCCTTGCCCGTCCCGCTTTCCCCCTGGAGAAGCACCGTTGCGCGGCTGGCCGCAACTCTTCCGGCGACGTTGATGAGGGCGCTCATTTTCTGGCTGCGATAAATGATTCGGTCCGTCGTTACGCCTTTTTCCTGCAGGACGCTGCGGAGCATTTCATTTTCCCGGATCAGACGCCGCCGGTCGGAGACGTGATCCACGAGAAGAAGCAGTTCCTCAAATTCAATAGGCTTGGTGATATAGTCAATGGCGCCGGCTTTCATGGCCTCGACGGCTGTTTCAATCGTTCCGTAGGCGGTGATGATGACCACGTCGATTTCCGGATTGATGGCCTTTACCTCCTGAAGGACCTGCATGCCGTCCATTCCCGGCATCTTATAGTCCAAAAGAAGAAGATCAAAATGGCTGTTGCGCACCTTCTGAACGGCCGTTTCCCCGTTTTCCGCCTCGGAGACCTTGTGTCCCTCTCTGGTCAAAAATTCGCGCAGCATTTCCCGCTGAGACCGGCCGTCTTCAACGACAAGGATATTTATTTTCTTCATTGCCTGTCCTTTTTGTGACGGTTAGCTTTTAGATGCCTTATCCGTTGCCCTTTCCCTGGGGAGAACCACCTCAAATGTCGTGCCGTATCCCTGTCGGCTCATAACGTGGATGTCGCCGCCGTGTCCGCGGATGATTTCATGGGCCAGGGCCAGGCCAAGGCCTAATCCTTTCTCTTTTGTCGTATATTCGGGACTGAAGATGTGCTCGATGATGTCGGGGGACATGCCGCAGCCCGTGTCCTTTATTTTTATGCCGATCCAGTCCCGGCTTGAATTTTCAACGGATATGCTGATGGACCCTTCGCCGGCGATGGATTCCATGGCATTTTTAATCAGGTTGAGAAGGGCCTGCTGGAGCTTGTCCATATCCATGGGGATGACGGATGCCGCATGACCCCATCGGGTATGAATTGTGATGCCCCTGGAGACGGCTTCCTCCTTGATAAGATTGACGATTTTTTGGAGTACCTCCGTTACCGGGTAATCGCGAAGCTCCAGCTTCCGGCTTTTGGAAAACGTCAGGAATTCTTCGATGATCCCGTTTAAGCGCCTGATTTCATCACGGATGACGCCGGTCAGCGTTTCGAAGTCCTTCGTCTGTTCCTCGCGGACCGGTTGAAACTCCCGTTTGAGCCGCTGGCTTGCCATGCTGATGGCATTTAAGGGGTTGCGGATTTCATGAGCAACGCCTGCGGCAAGCTGCCCGAGGGCGGACAGCCTCTCAGCCTTTTCAAGCTGTCTTTCCATTTCGACGATGCCGGCCAGATGCCTGTTCTGATCGTGATAGAGGAGCCAGATGGATAAAAGGGCGGTGATGACGACAATGAACGTAAAAATTAATATACTGTTGCGATTTTCCTTGATAATTTTTTCCGTGCCCGTCATGTCGAGACCGACCCTGGCGAGGCCGACGATCTGGTTGTTCAGGTAAAGGGGCGTCACGATGTCAAGGACTTTTTTATCCTGAAAATCGATCTTGCGACTGTATACCTTGATCGCTCCTTTGAGTATTTGTGATAAATGAATATCGGTCTTTATCAGTTTTGGAGGTGTTTGACCGGCGCTTCCCAGGATCATCTCGCGCTGGTCCATGATGACAAAATAGGCCAGCCCCTGTCCCCCTCCCAGTTCGGACATGGCTTTTTCAATGGATACCTTTGCGCCCCAGAACCGCAAGCCGTCGGGATCTAAAGCAATAACGATGGTGCCGCTGCCGTCCTGCCTGCGCAAGGCGATAAAACCGATTTTTTTCTGTGCGCTGAGTTGAGAAAGAAAATCACGATTTGTCCCCCGGCCGCCTGCAGAGAGCGAATCATCATCAGCATTATCCGGTTCCAATGGACGGTTTTGAAATACGACTTTTCCTTCGGCATTGAGGACGGCTACCAGCCAAAGGCCCTTTTCCGCGGTAAATTTTTTTAAATATTCTCTGCTTAAGAGATCGGATTTCCATGTATTATCAATTTCGCGGCCCAATTCCGCAAGGGCCGTAACCAATAATTTCTGTGCCGAAGATTCTGCAGGCGGAAGGGAAGCATTGGACTCTTGCCGGTTTCCCCGATGGGTTTCCACCAAAGTATTGATGTTTTCCTGCGCCAGCCGCTGGACAACGCCGATGATGTCGAGTCCCCTGTTTTCGAGGACCCCGATCAGGGTATTGTCGATCCTGCGGAGGTCCATAATGCCCATAAACAGGATGAGGCCGCAAAAGACGGCGCCGACAATGGCAAGGGCGATAGGCTGTAAAAAAGGCCGCCTGAGTTCGGTCGGACGCAACAGCCAGAAGTCTTTTCTGATTTTATTCATGGTTCTTTCCACCGATCCGGGCATCCATATCATGAATCCCCGTCACATCCGCTCGGGCGATACGCCGAGACGCCCAAAGAGGAGTGCATATTATGATATTTGCTATAAATGTCAAAGATATATTTTCCCGGTAAAACGACGGCAAAGGGCAGGAACATAAAAAATCGACAAAATTGTCGATTGGCAGGAATGAGAGTAAATTTTATAAGTATCTGTAATGTAATAGCATTTATCAGAAGCACGTATTAGGCCGACATTTATTGCCGTTATTCCTTTTCCCTAAAGAATGTCTCAGTAAAGATTAGTTTTATCAAAATGCATTATATATCAGATACTTATAATTAATGGCGGTGTTATGGCACACCATATGCAGTACTAAACATCAAGAGTGAGAATCGGTTAAACAAACGGGCATGGTTGGCCGATAGTAAACTCCAAAATCGAAGGTTAAATCCTTCACTCCTCTTGTAAAGGGGGGGGCCTCAAGCCTCCCCCTTCCTCCTTTTTAGAGACCTTTTCTTGTTTCCGCTTCTCACCCAGTCTTTCTTTGATGATCTTTTCGTAGCCCCGGTCCGTTGGAAAATAGAATCTCGTTCCTTGCAGTTTTTCCGGCAGGTGTTCCTGATTGACCTGGGCGTTTTCATAGTTGTGGGCGTATTTGTAATCTTTGCCGTAGCCTAAATCTTTCATCAGACGCGTAGGGGCGTTTCTGATGTGCAGCGGGACGGGCAGGGCGCCTGTATCCTGTATGGTCTTCCTGACTTTTCCGTATCCCGTATAGAGGGTGTTACTTTTTGACGCCGTTGCCAGATAAACGGCGGCCTGGGCAAGGGCCAGTTCTCCTTCGGGCAAGCCGATGAACTGAAAGGCCTGCATGGCGGAAACGGCTATTGTGAGGGCCCGCGGATCGGCGTTACCCACATCTTCGGACGCAAATCTTACCATGCGGCGCGCAATAAACAGGGGGTCTTCGCCGGCCGCCAGCATCCTGCCCAGCCAGTACAGGGAGGCGTCCGGGTCGCTGTCGCGGAGGCTTTTGTGGAGGGCGGATATGAGGTTGTAATGCTCCTCGCCTTTCTTGTCGTATTGGAGGGCCTTTTTCTGGAGGGCCTGCTCAACGACGGTTTTGTCGATATTTTTCCCGATGGGGTCGGTGGACCGGGCCAGAAAGGCGGCGGCCTCGAGAGAGTTGAGGGCCGCCCGGGCGTCGCCGTCGGCGGACCAGACGATGTGGGCCAGGGCATCGGGCTCGATGGTCAGATCGAGTTTTCCCAGTCCCCGGCTATTGTCGGCCAATGCCCGCCTGATGATTTCCGCGAGCTCTTCATCAGAGAAAGGATTGAGAACGAGGACCCGCGACCGGGAAAGGAGCGGCGCGATCACTTCGAAGGAGGGATTTTCCGTCGTTGCGCCGATGAGGGTGATCAGGCCGCTTTCCACATGGGGCAGAAAGGCATCCTGCTGGGCTTTGTTGAAGCGGTGTATTTCATCGACAAAAAGGAGGGTCTTTTTTTGATGATAGCGGATTTGATCCCTTGCCTCATCGATGACGGTCCTGATTTCCTTGACCCCCGACAGAACGGCTGAAAAGCTTGTAAAATATGATTTGGTCTCCTGGGCGATGAGTCTGGCGAGGGTGGTCTTACCGGAACCGGGCGGTCCCCAGAAGATCAGGGAAAAGAGCCGGTCTTCTTTGACGGCGCGCCGGAGCAGACCGTCATTGCCCGTAAGATGCGGCTGGCCGATGTATTCGTCAAGGGTCCGCGGCCTCATCCGCTCGGCGAGGGGACGCAAGCCTGCCTGATTTTCGTCTTCGTCGAAAAGCTCCATCTTCAGGCCTTTTGCGCTCTTTTTTTTGCCGCTTCGATCAGGTCAAGGAGGGTTGTCACTTTATCTTTCGGTTGCTGCCCGGAAAACTGTTCCCAATCCTCCGGCGTCATGTTTTCCATCAGAAATTGTTCCACGGGAAAGAAAGCCTGCCAGCAGATGATGGTGCGGGGGCAGGGCATATGGCCGTTTTCCCGGCGGCAGTAGGAGAACGGCACTTCTCCCCCCAGGCGGGGACATCTGATTTCTCTGTCATCGTACGTTGTCGGCATCACTGGTCTTATCTCTTTCATTATGCCGCAGGCGGCAGGCAATTTTATAATGTTAATCGATGGGTTAGTCAAACGTTTTCCGCATTAAATATCATCAAAGACGCCGTTTACCCTTTCGGTAACAGGCTGAGCCGTGATTGTTGTCCCCTTACAGGTTGCATGCGCCGACGGCGTTGCTTTGCATCTGACGCAGCAACTGCTGGGCGGCGACATGGATGGGGTCCCACGCCGGTGAAAAAGGCGGCGCATAAGCGAAATCGAGATACCCGATGTCCTGGAGCCCCATGCCTGCCGTGAGGGCGCAGGAAAGGGTGTTGATGCGGCTGACGGCGCCCGTTTCACCGACGGTCTGAGCGCCTAGCAGTTTGGCCGTTGAACGGTCGGCCACCAGCTTGATTCCGACCCGCTTTGCATCCGGCATGGCCCCGACGATGGAATCTTCCCAGACAATCGTACAGGCCGGGCTGTAGCCGCTCTCCAGGGCTTCCCGCTCATCGATGCCCGTTGCGGCTACTTCCAGATTGAAAATCCTGAACGACTGGGCCCCGACAATGCCGGGAAAGATCATGCTGTCGCCGCCGATATTGATGCCCGCCACGCGGCCCTGTTTGTTGGCAATGTCGCCCAGGGGGATGTGGACCCATTTCCGGCTCACCAGGTGATAGACCTCGCAGCAGTCGCCGACGGCATAGATATTTTCCTTTGAGGTACGCTGGGCGAAATTGACCCTGACAGCGCCCGTTTTGCCCGTTTCCAGCCCCAGGTCTTTGGCCAGGTTGTTAACCGGCCGGATTCCCACAGCCATGATGATCAGATCGGCATTCATTTCCCCCCGGTTCGTGTTCAATCGAAAACGAAATTCCCTGCCTTTTTCAATGGCGATGGTTTTCGTGTCCGGAAGAAACGGAACGTCATGGCGCTCCATCTCCTCAACAATCGCCCTGGTGAATTCCGGGTCCCACCGCATGACGGGTCGGGGCGCCAGGTCGATCACGCGGGTGTCTATGCCGCGCATCCTTAAGGCCTCGCACATTTCCATGCCGATAAAGCCGCCGCCCACGATGACGGCTTTCCGGCATTGCTCTTTTTCGATGTAGTGTTTTATGGCGATGGCATCAGGCAGACGCTTCAGGGTGAAGACGCCTTCCTGATCGACGCCGGGGATGGGAGGAACAAAGGCATCCGTGCTGGTTGCCAATGCCAGAACATCGTAAGGGAGGGCCGTTCCGTCGGACAACGCGACGCTGCCCTTTGCCGCATCGATCCCGTCAACGCGGGTGTTTATCCTGACATCGACGCCTGTTTCCCGGAACTTCTCCGGCGTCCGGGCGATGAGGTTATTTTCATCCTTGATGAGATCGCCGATGTAGTAAGGCATGGGGCAAGCGGCTGTTGATACAAAATTGCCCGCTTCGATCATGGTTACGGACATGGCAGGATCCCTTCTTCTGACCTCGGCGGCGATAGAAGCGCCGCCCGCACCTCCGCCGATGATGACAAGGTTTTTACCCATAGCGGTTTCTCCTTTGAGCTCAGGTATTCTTTCCTTTGTTTATTCAAGACAGGTCAAGCATCCCCTGTCTTGTCCTTCTGAAGTTTGCGCGTCCAGGCCAGCAAATTTACAAGCAGTCTTCCAATCATCTCCCGCGTTTTTGGGTCTGTGAGGACGCCGTTTTGATCGATCTTGCTTTCGGCAAAAGTGACCATTACCTCCGGACGGTTCAAGGGGTACATATCGAGGGAAACCAGGACCTGTCTCAAATGATACTGAGCCCTGGCCGTTCCGAGCATGCCGTTGGAAGCGCCCATGATCGCAACAGGTTTTTTGGCGAAGGAATTATCGCCGGAAGGCCGGGTGGCGTAATCGATGGCGTTTTTCAAAACGCCCGGGAGGGAGTAATTGTACTCCGGCGTTGCGATCAAAACGGCATCGGCCGCCCGGAGCTTCGCTTTGAACTCCCTGACTTTTTCGGGTAAAATATTTTCTTCGTCCTGATTGAATACGGGAATGCCCGCCAGATCGAAGATTTCCAGCTCCGCATCGGGGGGCGCTGATTCGGCGGCTGCCCGCAGAAGCGATTTGTTGAACGAGCCTTTCCGCAAACTGCCCGCAAAAGCAAGGATAGAAATATTTTTGTCCATAAATCACCTCATATTTCTGTTTGATGATGATTTTATGTGGCCTGCCGTTTTCTCCATAGATAAATCATAAACCCCGCCAGGATCATGCCGATGCACTGCATCTGCCCCATGCTCAATCCCGCAAAGATAAAGCCCAGCTGCATGTCGGGTTCGCGGAAGAATTCGAGAAAGAAGCGGAAAGCCCCGTATCCGATGAGATACATGGCCAGAAGGAAGCCGTCAAAGGGACTTTTTCTTCGGATCGACCAAAGGATGACAAACAGCACAATCCCCTCGAAAAAAGCCTCGTAGAGCTGCGACGGGTGACGGATCAGTCCTGTGGGATCGAGGGGAAAAACCATGCCCCAGGGGACATCGGCTGCCCGGCCGTAAAGTTCGCCGTTGATGAAATTCCCGATCCGGCCGAAGGTGTAGCCCAGGGGCATAATGGGCGCAAAAAGTTCTGAGAGGTTCCAGAAAGAAACGTGACGCCGCCGGCAGTATATCAGGCCCGCCAGAAGGAGGCCGATTGCGCCGCCGTGAAAGGACATGCCGCTGATTCCCACGAAGCGGATGCCCCCGGAAAATTCGAAGGGCAAAATGATTTCCAGCGGGTGACTGATATAGTAGGAGAAATTGTAGAAGATGGCATACCAGAGGCGCGCCCCGATGATGAGCCCCAATATGCCCCACATGAACAAGTCCTGAATTATTTCCGTCGAATATTTAAAATTTTCCTTCCTGATCCGATAGATGGCTAATATATACGTCAGGCCGAAGGCCACGAGATACATCAGGCTGTAATAACGAACCTGCAGCGGGCCCGCTTCGAACAGGTTCGGATTGATCCGGGAGGGCAAATCCTGCAGAAAGGCTGCGAGGTTTTCCATTCAGTAGGCTTCTCCCTTCAGGTCTTCGATGTAGAGCTGTGCCGCATGGGCCGCCGTTGCGCCGTCTCCGCAGGCGGTGATCACCTGACGGAGCAGCTTCTGGATGCAGTCGCCGCAGGCGAAAATCCCCGCCGCCGTCGTTCTCATCCCGGGATCCGTCAGGATGTAGCCTTGTTTGTCCAGATCACAAACGCCGCGCACCAGGTCTGTATTGGGCGTCAGGCCGATAAAGATGAAAATGCCTTCCGCCGGAATGTTTGTGAATTTTTCCGGCGCCTTGACGTCGCGGACACGGACCGTCTCGACAAACGGCCCGCCTGTGATTTCTTCGACAACGGCATTCCAGACAAAAGCGATCTTTTCATTGCCGAAGGCCCTTTTTTGCAGGATGCCCGTGGCGCGCAGGCGGTCGCGCCGGTGCACGACAAACACCTTTTTTGCGAAATTCGTCAGAAAGATGGCCTCCTGAATGGCCGTATCGCCGCCGCCGACAACCACGACATCGCGGTTTCTGTAGAACGGCCCGTCGCAGGTGGCGCAGTTTGAGACGCCTTTGCCGATGTAGGCCTCCTCGCCGGGAACGCCCAGTTTGCGCCACTGCGCCCCCGTTGCGATGATGACAGCCAGGGCATTGTAATTTCCGCTGCTTGTCGCCACTTCCCAGCCTTTCATGTCAGCCCAATGCTTTGCGGACAGGGCCTTGACGTCGGCGGATGTCGTTTCCATGCCGAATTGCGCAGCCTGCCGCTTGAATGTCTCCACCAGTTCGAAGCCGCCGATGCCGCCCGGAAAGCCGGGATAATTTTCAATCATGTCCGTTACGGTAATCTGGCTTGCTGAAGCGGCCCCTTCGATCAACAGGACTTTTAAGGTTGCCCTGGCGGCATAAAGTCCTGCCGTAAGCCCGGCAGGTCCCCCGCCGACAATAACGACATCATAGACGTCATTCGGAATTTGCGGTTTAGTCATCTATTCGGTTCCTTTCGTTTAGCAATAAAAGCTTTTGTAGGATAATGGAGGAGACGGCATTTTGTAAAGAGAATTTCCGGTTTGCCCGGGATTGCTTTTGGTTGCGGTTCGAAAAGCATTGACATAAAAATGCGATTTTTCTATATTTTCCGCTACGGAACAGGATACAGGCCGCAGGGGCCAGGGTCAAGGTTGCGTTTTAAAGATATGTTTTTATAAAAAATCCCTGCTGCCTGCTCCCTGTTTAATACAGGTTGATAAGAACGTGATATCGGCGGTGCCTGATGCCATACCTTAGTTTGAGAGTTTTCTTATTCAGCATCCTGCTGTTTATATTACCGGCGTCGGTCATGGCGGCGGAGTTCCGGACTATGGAAAACGAACGGTTTATCATTCGCTACAGCGCAGGGGATGCTTTCATAGCGAGGGAACTGGAAAGAAAATCAATGGGTATCCGCGGGGAAATTATCGGGGATATCGGCATCGATTTTAAAGATAAGACGCAAGTCATCATTTCACCGACCATTGAACGGTTTCAAAAAGATCAGCCGGCGGGAACATGGCTGCCCCTCTGGGCCGCGGGCGTCGCGTATCCGGAAAGAAACCTGATCATCATCAGATCGCCGCGCTCCGTAAAAAGAGGCCGCATCGATGTGGTGGAGATCTTCATCCACGAATTCAGCCATATTGCCGTCGGACGCGCCCTGCAGGGGGAGGATGTGCCGGTCTGGCTCTCCGAGGGGCTGGCCATGTATCAGTCGCGGGAATGGAATTTTTCCCGCCACGCCGTGCTGACCAGGGCCGTCCTGACGGGCGGATTAATCCCGCTGCGTGTATTAACCCTGTCTTTTCCTGCCGAAGAGGGGGCCGCTGAATTGGCTTACGCCCAGAGTTTCATCTTTATTTCTTTTATCATCAACAAGATCGGAAGAGACGCTTTTCATCAATTTATCCGGAATTACGCCCGCAGCGGCAATCTGGAAAGTTCTCTGCGCCGGGCGACGGGCATGCCCATAGACGAGCTGGAAGATAAATGGCTTGCCTACCTGAAGCTCCGTACCTCCTGGATTCCCGTCATCGCAAGCGCCACAACCCTGTGGTTTGCGGCGTCACTGATTTTTGTCTACGGATATTTCCGCAAAAGGAGGGCCTCCCGCATAAAGCTCCGGCAGTGGGCGGAAGAAGAGGAAAAACTCGAAACGCGGACCTTTTTGGATTCGTGATGCAGGACGCTTCAGGGTGATCCCGCAGTCAGCCTGGCGTTGCACCTGCAGGTCCTGCGCCGGATGACGGCTTATCGGATCAAGGGCTGCCGGAGACGGCCCATCCGGCCGTCGCCGTCTGCCGCCGGATGAACATAAATTAATTTGGACAAGGTGCGGAAGATATAGTATGGGAGCATAGTTTCATGCCCAGTGACTAATTCATCGCGTCATGCTGTCATGAAAATTGTTCCAATGTTACAAAATACTGCGTTTGCGTATTATATGTGTCTGATCATTTTTTCATACAAAATGCATCCGAAATACCCGCTGGTTCTGGCGGCAAACCGGGACGAGTATTACGAGAGGCCCACGGCGCCGGCCGCCTTCTGGGATGACGCCCCATACCTGCTGGCCGGCAGGGACCTGAGAGAAGGCGGCACCTGGCTGGGGGTCACAAAGAAGGGGCGCATCGCAGCACTCACCAATTACCGGAATCCCTCAGGCCTGAAGCAGGGAGCGCCGTCGCGGGGGCTTCTGGTAAGCAGTTATCTTCGCAGCCGTGATGATCCGCCGGCATATCTGTCCAAATTAAATGCGACGGCCGGTCGGTACAACGGTTTCAGCATGCTTGTCGGCAATCCGCAGCATCTGTACTATACATCAAACTTTGGCCGGACAATGGAACTGGCGCCGGGTTTGTACGGCCTCAGCAACCGTCTGCTCGATACGCCCTGGCCGAAGGTTGAAAAAGGCAAGAAAGCGCTGGGCGCCATCCTTGCCGGCGGCGATGATCCCAACCCCGACCATATTTTCCGTTTCCTTTCCGATCGAACCGTGCCGGAAGACGCCGACCTGCCGGATACGGGGATCGACAGGAACTGGGAAAGGATTCTTTCTTCTATATTCATACAAAGTCCCGGTTACGGCACCCGTTCCTCTAACGTGATACTGGTTGATGCGAAAAATCGACTAACCTTCATCGAACGGGTGTTCACGGGTGAAAACAGCGATCTCTGGCTGACGACGAAATTCGAATTCCGGCTGCATCCCGATAACGCTGATGAAACGATAAAGTAAAGCGGGTGGTTTATCATGTCAGATCGTGAATATCCGATCCATCCCCGCGTAGGCGTCGGGGCAGTAGTTATCAAAGATAATAAGGTTCTGCTGGTCCGGAGGGGTGTCGCGCCGAGTAAAGGTTTATGGGCCATTCCCGGGGGCGGGCTGGAACTGGGCGAAACGCTGCAGCAGGGGGCGGAGCGCGAAATCCTGGAAGAAACGGGCATCGCGATCCGTGCGAAGGAGCCTGTTTATTCGTTCGATTTTATCGAACGGGACGACGACAACCGCATCCGTTTCCACTATGTCATCGTCGATCTTCTGGCGGATTATATTGACGGAGAAGCTGTGGGCGGCGACGACGCTGCTGAGGCGCGGTTCCTGTCGCCGCAGGAACTCAGCGAGCTGAATGTTTCGAAGAATACCCTGCGGCTTTTGCGGGCGATCCGATTTATCAGCGAATGATGCGTGATCTCCATTTTGATGGTTTCGTAAAAAGTCAAATTCCGTCATTTCGAGGAGTCCCGCTGAAGCGGGACGACGAGAAATCTATAACGATTTCGAGATTTCTCCTCCGCAAAGTGCGGGGTCGAAATGACATAACTGATGTTTTACGACTTTTTACGACATCGTTCGTTTTGATCCTCTGTCTTATCGGCCGATAAATCCTACTTTCCTATACAAAACGTAGAAAATATTCTGTCCAGGACATCTTCCGGGGTCGTTTTCCCGACGATTGCGCCCAGACTGGTCAGGGCTTCCCGGACATCAAAAGCGGCAAACTCCGGCGACTTTTTCCCCAGGATATTTTCTTTCGCCCGTTCAAGATGGCCGCAGGCCTGTTCGATGGCCGTCTTGTGACGGATATTGGCAAGCATGACGCCCGTCCGGCGCTCGTCCGCATCCTGATGGTTCATGACGAGGCCGTAGATACGGTCTTTAAGCTCCGGGATGCCGTCGCCGTATTTTGCCGATATGTTCAGGGGCGGGATATTTATGTCCGGCAGGAGGGATTTCAGATCATCCGTCCCGATTTTTTGCGGCAGGTCTGCTTTGTTGATGACCACCAGGCTCTTTCGGTTTTTGTTGCCTGCCAGAATCCGATCATCTTCCGGAGTGAGGGGCCGGCTGCCGTCGAGAATGATGATGACGACATCCGCCGTGGCCAGTTTGTCCCAGACCATGCCGATGCCGGTTTCCTCGATGACATTTTCCGGTTCCCTGATTCCCGCCGTGTCGATCAGTTTTATGGGCACCCCGTTGATGTTGACGGCCTCTTCAATAAAATCTCTGGTCGTTCCGGGGATGGGGGTGACGATGGCGCGTTTTTCCCCCAGGAGCCTGTTTAAAAGACTGGACTTTCCGACATTCGGCTTGCCCGTGATGACGCAATGAACGCCCTGGCGGTAAAGCCTGCCTTGATCATATGTTGCAAGAAGGGAGGTAAGACGGGCAATGATCTTTTCAATTTCCGCAAGAACGTGAGCGGGGGGTTGTGCGTCCGTTTCCTCTTCGGAAAAATCGATGGAAACCTCAAGCAGGGCGAGAATGTCGATGAGAATCCCTTGGAACGATTCCATTTGGTCCCGCAGGGCGCCCTTCATCTGGGACAGGGCCATGAAGAGCCCCTCTTCGGTTTTTGCCGTGATGATGTCGGCGACGGCCTCGGCCTGGGACAGATCCATGCGGTTGTTCAAAAATGCCCGTTTCGTGAATTCACCCGGCATGGCGATACGCGCCCCGGCTTTGACGACTTCGCCAAGGACGTTTTCAAGAATCAGGAGACCGCCGTGACAGTTGATCTCCAGGGTATCGTCGCCGGTGTAGGAATGGGGTTTTTTCATGAAGGCGACCAGCACTTCATCCAGAACAGCGCCGGTTGCGGGCGCTAAGATGTGGCCGTGGTACAGATGATGGGATTTGAAGCATAGCTCGCCTCGTGATGGTTTAAACAGCCGGCGGGCAATGTCTCCGGCTTTCGGTCCGCTGACCCGGATGATGCCGACGCCCCCTGCACCCAAAGGGGTTGCTATTGCCGCTATGGTGTCTTCCATGATCATCGGCGGACCTTAAAAAGATTATTTCAGCGCCATACTACCTTTTCTTTACCGGCATAATGATAATCTTTTTATACTCTCCTTCGCCCCGGCTTTTGGTTACCAGGGCCTCGTCGTTCTGCAAAGTCATATGGATAATCCGGCGGTCGCGGGCGTTCATATGATCGACGGTGACGGCTTTTTTGGATTTTTTGACTTTTTCGCCGAGTTTTTCGGCCAGGGCGACGAGGGAGCTTTCCCGCTTCTGCCGGTACTCTTCAATATCCACCGTGATGATTTTCCGGTCGTTTCCCGATTTGCTCAGGGCTTTGGTGATAATATACTGGATCGCATCGAGATTCTGTCCCCGTCTGCCGATCAGGAGACCGCCGCCGTCGCCTTCTATGTTGAGGCTGATGGTGTCTTCCGATTCTTCCACCGTTACGGGAAAGTTCAAATCCATTCTCGTCAGTATGCCTTCCAGCAGGGTTTTCGCCCTGACGGCGGTATCGTCGCCTTCGCCCACCGGAACGGCGGCCGCTTTATCCGTGATGGCTTGTACATCGGCAGGAGGCGCCGGGACGGCGGCAGAGGGTTGGGGCGACACCGGAGGCGCCGGGGCAGCGGGAGAAGATTGAGGCGCCGCCTGCGGCGCCGGAGGCGTTGTTTCCCTTTGGGGTTGAGGGGCAGTTTTTTTATGTTCCCGTTGTTCCCGGGCCGGACGACGGGGTGCAGGCTTCTTCGCCTCTTGAACGGTTTTACTCAATGAATCGTCCAGGACTTCGCCCAGGGACATATCGAACCGCATCAGGCTTGCCCTTATTTTCGCTTTCTTTGCTCCAAAGCCGAGAAATCCCGGCGCTCCCTCGGAAATAATTTCAATATGCAATTTTTCTCTTGGCGCATTAAACTCATTGCATGCGTTTTGAATGGCTTCGTCGATGGTTTTTCCTTCTATCTCCAAGATATTCATCTGTTTACCTCATTTTCAGGATGCGCGTTTGTTGATATAGACCTGTTGCCCGATGCTGATGATGTTGTTGAACAACCAGTAAAGGACCAGCCCCGAGGCGAAATTCAGGAACAGAAACGTAAAAATAATGGGCATAAACATCATAACTTTAGCTTGCATGGGATCACCCATGGGCGGACTCATTTTCTGCTGAAGGAACATTGTCGCCCCCATAACAATCGGGGTGATGTAATAGGGGTCTTTATCGGAAAGATCCTGAATCCACCAGATAAACGGTGCGTGCCTCAGTTCGATGGAATACAGCAGGGCCGTATAGAATCCGAAGAAAACCGGTATCTGAATCAGCATGGGAAGACAACCGCTCAGGGGGTTGACCTTATGCGACTTGTACAGGGCCATGGTTTCCTGGCCGATTTTATTTCGGTCATCCTTATATTTTTCCCGGAGTTCCGCCACTTTTGGCTGGAGCTTCTGCATCTCTTTCATCGATTTGTAGCTCATGTTGCCGAGAGGCCAGAACAGGATTTTGATCAGGATCGTGATGATAATGATGGCTATCCCGAAGTTATGCACATATTGATTGATGAATTTAAGAGCAATGAGCAGCGACAGGGACAGCCATTTCAAGCCCGGCATCCATGACTGGAAATCGACGGCGTTTTCAAGACCGGCGCCCTGCGTCTTCAGAATGCTGTGATCTTTCGGCCCCAGGAACAGGGAATAGGAGAACATGCCGGCCTGCCCCGGGGGAATCAAGTTTTTAGTGCCCTTGAGGGTGACGGACACCATGTCGTCGGTGTCTTTAACAACGGCAACGCTGGTCAGGGACGGATTCTGGGGAATCAACGAGGCGATGAAGTACTTGCTTTCATAACCACCCCAGACTACATCGGGTCCATGGGTTTCATCTTTTTCAATTTTTTTGACGTCAATGCGATTGACTTTCTGCGAAATGTAGGTAATAGGCCCCTCGTGTCCGTAGCTGCTGCTTTCCGCTTTGGGATCGGCGTACTGATGCCAGGTGAGGGCCGCATTTTGCGTAATGGGGTTTGGGGACAGGTTGTAAACCCTCACTTCGAGATCGACATTATACGTATCCGGATGGAAGGTGTACATCTTCTCGATCTTCATATTGTTCGGATAGGTCCGGGTA
The DNA here is from genome assembly GCA_016930075.1 of Deltaproteobacteria bacterium. Lineage (GTDB taxonomy): Bacteria > Desulfobacterota > Syntrophia > Syntrophales > JAFGHS01 > JAFGHS01. Next base: position 2,708 of record JAFGHS010000119.1, on the reverse strand, counting down.
TAGGTCAGGCGGTATTTGTCCGGCGCCCTGGTCAGGTCAAGGGCATCGGTGTTTGCTTCGTACGCGTCTTTGGCCGGCACATTGATATTCGAATCCGGAAAGGTGACGGATAACGGCCGCGGCATTCCGTTTTTGACGTGAACAAGTTCGATCAGTTCCGCTTCCTTTACGGCCTCATCTTTCTTTGATTGAAAGATTTTCAGAAAGTCAGTCAATTGGTAGTGGCGATCCGGCGGCAGCGTCCGATAATATTTTTTCAGTTTCAAGGATTTCAGGGCTGCCCCCTGGTTTGTGAAAACGGCGGTGTACAGAGGCGTCTCGACGAGGCTCTCCTTTTCGGGAATGGCCTTATCCTCAACGGTAACGATTTTTGTGGCTGTCATTTGTTCTGCTGTCGCCGGTTTTGCCGGTGCAGCCGGTGTTTCCCCCTGCCCGGCGGACGGTTCAGCGGCTGTTTGCTCCGTCTGCTGTGCGGCTTTCTGTTTGGGGGGCGGCGGTTTGACGAAGAACGTCTGATAAAGAAATATGACCGCCATCGACAGAGCTATGGCGAGGAATGTCCTCTTATCCATTAAATACCTCCAAATGTCCCGATAGTGTTATTTGACCGGATCGTAACCGCCCGGATGCAGGGGATGACAACGCAACAGACGCATCAAACCGTAATATGATCCTTTAAACGGTCCATGCTTCATGATAGCGATGATCATGTACTCGGAGCAGGAGGGATAAAAGCGGCAACATGGTGTTATAAAGGGGGAAATGCCTATTTGATACAGCCGGACGAGAAATATGAGAATCTTTCCTAAAGCTCGATTGAACATGTTTTCAGTTATCTTTTTTCTGAATTAAACGCTCCAATTGCCTGTTCACGTCCTGATACGTCAGGTCAGGAATATCTCTCTTAACAATAATCACAATGTCTTGAGAGTCTGCAAAATCGGATTTATTCAAACGGAAAAACTCTCTGAGAAGGCGCTTGATTCTGTTTCTTTTTACAGCGTTGCCGACTTTTTTGCTGACCGTGATTCCCAGCCTTTTGACCCCCGATCGGTTACGGTTTACAATAATGATGAAATTCTCCGAATAGCTCCGCACCCCTTGCTTGTCGATGGTTAAGTATTCTTTTCTTTTCCGAATTCTTTCATGTTTAGTGAAGGTTTTTTTTTCCATGCTTTGCAGATCAGGCATCCCGGAGGATGCCCTTTGACCTGTCGAAAAAAATGCATCGGGCGTTAAACACTAAGACGTTTTCTTCCCTTCGCCCGTCTCCGGCTCAAAACCAACCGGCCCCCCTTCGTAGACATCCGGACAAGAAAACCGTGGGTTCTCTTCCTTTTAATGTTGCTTACGGCTGTTAAATTTTTCTTCATGTTAGACCCCAGTCAAGATATTAAGGGACGCAATAAAACATAATCAATTATTTTTGTCAAGGTCAAAACCGGTTTCCTGCCGATTCAGGTCATGGCCCGTTGAGGGAATGCCTTGACATAAAGTGTCTAAGGAGGCTATGTTTTTCAATCTTAACAGGAATAAAGGCGATGATGAGCGAAAAAGCGCTTCAAGGCATTAATGTATTGGACCTGAGCGGCCAAATCTCCGGTCCGTACTGTACCAAACTGATGGCGGCCTTTGGTGCGGACGTCGTCAAAATCGAAGAACCGGGATGCGGCGATCCGGCAAGATGGGCAGGTCCGTTTCCCGATAATCGGATCGACCCGGAGGCAAGCGCCCTTTTCCTTTATCTTAACACGGGCAAAAAAAGCATTACCTTAAAGAGACAGGAGCTTGGGAAAACGGCCTTGCTGAAGCGTCTGATCGCCGGGACCGATATCCTTGTCGAAAATTTTCCGCCGGGGTATTTAGCCTCTCTCGGCATGGGCTATGATGATCTGAAGAAGATCAATCCGGCCTTGATCATGGTCTCCATTACGGATTTCGGTCAAAGCGGACCCTACAGGGATTACCGCGGCGGCCGTCTGGCGATGTATGCCTTGAGCGGCTATATGCACATAAACGGCGATCCGGACCGGGAACCTCTGGCGGGCGGCGGGGAACAGCCCGCTTATCAGGGCGGTCTCCATGCCTTTGCCGGCGTCATGGCGGCCCTGATTGACCGGCAGGCGACGGGCCGGGGCCGTCATATCGATGTCTCCGTCATGGAATGCATGGCTTCCCTGCATCAGTTCACCATCAACCGGTATGTCTATTCGGGAAAAATTCAAAAACGAAGCGGCAACCGCCACATCTGGCTCCATCCGGTTACAGTATACCCCTGCAGGGACGGCTTTGTCTCCGTCTGTGCAAGCACGGAGGAACAGGCGGAGATGCTGCTGACGCTCATGGGAGAACCGGACGCGATGCATGATCCGCGATTTTCAAGCGGCATCCGGAGGCTCGTTAATGCCGATGCCTTCGATGAACTGGTCAAACCCTGGTTTCTGGCAAGAACCAAAAAAGAAATTGTCGAGGTATGCCAGGATTGGCGCGTGCCGGCCACGCCGGTCAATGACATATCCGATCTGTATAAAAATGAACAATTGCGTGCCCGAAAGTATTGGGTGGATATTGATCATCCGCGGGCCGGCCGGCATTCGTACGCCGGCGCGCCCTTTAAGATGTCGGTAACGCCGGCGGTTTACAGCCGGGCGCCTCTGTTGGGCGAACACAACGAAGGGATAGGGGTCAGGTCTACACTCTTGACAAGG
>JAFGHS010000118.1 GCA_016930075.1 Deltaproteobacteria bacterium | reverse complement strand
CAAATCGAAAAATGACATTTTAAGCGAATTTTAAAAGTGTTTCATAAGGTTACACTATCAACAAAACTCAACGTTGGGACAGTAGTGAAAACGGATATTTTTGTAACGTATATTTTAATGTCTCATTGCACGCTGTAGCCGCGGCCCTCCAGGCAGGCGGACATGGCCCGGCGGAAATCCGTAGATTTCCGGGCTGTTTGGTTATCAAAAGTCTGGCTGCGTGAGGCAATCTCTTCTTCTCTCATTCTTGCCTCCTCCTGCCTTGCCACGTCCGAAGCGGCTCCGGCAATGGCGCCGCCCGTTGCACCGATCATGGCGCCCTGGACGGCATATCGCGGTCCGCCGAATAAGGCGCCCAGTACAGCACCGGATATGGCCATGGCGATGGTATCATATCCGGCAGGCGGCATCGGGACGACCCTGATGCGCTGCTCCCGCGGGATGGTTGACTGGCCCGGATCAAAGCCCGTCTGCTTGACCGCCCAGTTGTAACATTCATATTGGTCTCGGGATTGTTGTTCTGTTGATTGTCCCTGCTTCGGGTAAAAATAAACCTGAGCAGAAGGCGCCGCGGGGGCCTGGCCGGTTGCTTCCGGTCCTGTGGACGTTTGCGTTGCATAAGGTCTGTAATAACATCCCCATAACCCGGCTGTGATAAACAGGATACATGCGCCAAATGTGACGAACCGTCTCAAACGGGCCATTCTGGCGGCCCTTGAAAAATGCATGGTCATTTCTAAACATCCTCCCCATATCAATGAACGATTAATTTGATCCTGAATCTTATCCGAGCAACTCCTTTGACGGTATTTTAAATGCATTTATCGTCCAAATCAATATATATGATTAGCAATCAATGTGCCCGATACCCGTTTAAAATACATAAGTAGCTGATATGGTTACGATAAATATATTTAATCGTTAAGGAAAAAATTTGTATGACATTGCAGAGTGGTTAAAAAGTATGCATTTAAGGTATGCAACCGGCATCAAAGTAGCCATAGGAGAGGCAATTTCCAAAACCCTTGACATGTAATGCGTTGGATGTTACTAACCGAGCGGTCAGATAAAAGAGAGAAACGCGTATGTGGCGGGCGCGCCGCTGTATGCATTGTCCCCGGGTGATGGAAACCGTCAAATATCATTTGTTTTTTGAACGAGGTTTCGACATGAGAGCGGTTTCAGTTGTCGGCGTCGGCGGCGTTTGAGTGATTCACCTGTTCAAGACGTAAAAGGAGGTGACAATGCCGAGGCAGGAAAACACGTACGAAAAGATTCTGGATACGGCCCTCAATCTTCTGGCCAGCAATGGCTACGAGGGAACGTCGATCAAGAATATTACCGATCAGGTCGGCCTGACCAAGGCCGCCTTCTACGCCCATTTCCATAACAAAAGCGAACTTTTGGGGAAACTCATCGAATCTTATGAACGGGACTATATCGACGTCCTGATCAGGCGGGTGAGCGAGCAGCCCGGTACGGCCATTGACAAGCTCCACCGGGTGATCAGTTTTTCCAGCGGCGTGGGTCTGAAGCACCGCAAAGGGGCCATCATGTTTTACTCCTTGAGCGACGACATGAAGGCGGATATGGATATTGAACCCATCCGAAAAAGATGCAGTCAGAAAATGGCTGACTTCCTGGCCGGTCTGTTCGAAGAGGGAAAAAAGGAAGGGCTGATCCGGGACGATCTCGACTCCGGCATGCTGGCCCTGTTGCTGATGTCTTTTTCCCGCGGCATGTTCCTTCAGTCCGTGGACAATGCGCCGCGTATCAGCGGAGAGACCTATGTCCGGACGTTCCGCCGGGTGTTCATGCAGGGCATACAAATTGAAGGGGGAGATCATGGCAAGTGAAAAGAACCAAGAAGGCATGTTAAGTCCTTACCGTGTCCTGGATCTGACGGATGAAAAGGGGCAGATTTGCGGAAAGCTCCTGGGCGACATGGGGGCCGACGTCGTCAAGATCGAACCGCCGGGCGGCGACCCGGCCCGCCGGATCGGGCCATATTACCACGACCATGAGCACCCGGAGAAAAGTCTCTTCTGGCTTTCGTACAATACAAACAAGAGGGGCATTACCCTCAATATCGAGACCGATGAAGGCAGGGAAATTTTCAAACGCCTTGTCAAACAAGCCGACTTCGTCATTGAATCTTTCAACCCCGGTTATCTCGATGGATTGGGACTGGGTTACAAAGACCTGGAGAAAATCAATCCGGCCCTCATGATGCTGTCTATTACCCATTTTGGGCAAACAGGACCCTACAGTCATTATCAGTCATCCGATCTGATCGACTGGGCCATGAGCGGACGCATGTATCCCCTTGGCGATGCGGACAGGCCGCCCGTCCGCATCAGCCATCAGCCCCAGACCTATCTGCAGGCCGGCATCGAGGCGGCGGCGGCAGCGAGCATGGCCCTCTACCACCGGCAGGCCACGGGCGAGGGGCAGCACATCGACCTTGCCATCCAGGCGGCGGAGGCCCAGCTGGGCGACGCCATCTGGGATCAGACAAAACTGATCCGTCCCCGGCGTCTGGGCGTGACGGCGGGGATGCGCATCATCATCAACCGGACCTGGGTCTGCAAGGATGGGGGGCTGATTTCGTGGGCCTATATGCCTGCGTCGTTCGACGGCGTGAAACGCAATGCCGGATTGATTGAATGGATGACGAAAGAGGGATTTGCGACGGAATATTTTAAAGCCTTTGACTGGGAAGCCCTGGATTATACAAGTATCACGCAGGATATGATCGACCGTTTGGAGGAGCCGACGCGCAGATTCTTCTTTGCCCACACCAAAGCGGAGCTCCTTGCGGGGGCGGTGAAATACCGCATCTTTTTCTATCCCCAATTTACGGCGGCGGACGTCCTGACGGATATTCAGTTGATTGACCGGAACTACTGGACCGAACTGGAGCATCCCGACCTGGGCGAAGGTGTTCGCCTGAAGTATCCCGGCGCCTTTGCCGTATCGTCGGAAGTCTCTCCCGCCGTTACCCGCCGTGCGCCGCGCATCGGAGAGCACAATCTGGAGGTCTATCAGACGCTGCTGGGGATGACGACGGAAGATGTCTCTCGTCTGAAAGCACTGGATGCAATCTGAACGAAACCGACTGAAGGGGGGAATAATCAAAATGGCAAAAAAAATGTTTGAAGGATTGAAAATTGTCGATTTTACCACCGTTATCGCCGGGCCGTTCATCACAAAAACACTGGCCGCCTACGGTGCGGAAGTCATCAAGGTCGAAAGCCGCACCCGGCCGGACCTTTGGCGGGGAGAGATGTTCGGAAAAGGAAAAAAAGGGATGATGGCCATGATGGGTCTCGGGACGGAGCCCATGAAGCCCTTCAATCCGTGGATGAATACGTCTGCCCAGTTCGGATACTGGAATACGGGCAAGATGAGCCTGGCCGTCGATCTGGCCAAACCCGAAGGGATCGGACTGGTGAAGAAACTCGTCGCCCGCGCGGACATTGTTTTGGAGAACTTTGCCGGCGGTGTGGGGAAGCGTATGGGGCTGGGCTATGAGGATTTAAAGCAGGTCAAGCCCGACATCATCATGCTGAGCTCCTGCATGCAGGGGCAGACAGGCCCCCATGCCGAGCATCCCGGCTACGGGACGCAGCTGGTCAATCTCGTGGGATTAAGCGGCATCAGCGGCTGGCCCGACCGCGACCCGGCGGCCATCGGGGCCTACACAGACTATGTCGTCCCCCATCTGAGCATCCTTGCACTCATGGCGGCCCTCGATTACCGCCGCCGAACGGGCCAAGGCCAGTATATCGACCAGTCGCAGTATGAAAGCGCCGTGCACCTCATGACGCCGCTGGTCCTGGACAGCCAGGCCAACAGCCGGGAATCCCTGCGCGTCGGCAACCGCTATCCCCACGCCGTTCCCCACAACGCCTATCCCTGCAAGCCGACGCACGCAGACCGGTTCTTATCCATCGGCATCTATACGGATCAGGAGTGGCAGAGCTTCTGCAAAATTATGGGAAACCCCGCCTGGACGAAGGATCCCAAATTCGCCACTCTGAATGCCCGCAGACAAAATGAAAAAGAGCTGGATGACCTGGTGGAAGCCTGGACAATGCAGTTTCTGCCTGAAGACCTGGAAAAGCGTTTGCAGAACGCCGATGAATCCATTCCTTCCGCAGTTGTTAAAAGCAAGGAGGAATTTTATGGCCGCACTCCGGCAATCAAGGGCCGGTCTCCTTATGCGGCGCCCCACGGGGCTTACCGGTGCCGGCACGAAGACCGATGGTGCGTCATTGCCGTATTTAACGACGCCCAGTGGGAAAGCTTCTGCAGGGTGCTGGGTGATCCGCCCTGGACGAAAGAAGGCCGGTTTGCCTCGTTTGCTGCAAGAAAAGACCATGAAGAAGACCTGGATCACCTCATCGGCGCCTGGACGAAGGGGTATTCCCCCGAGTCGGTCATGGAAATGATGCAGGCCGGGGGCGTCCCCGCAGGGATTGTTTCCACCGGCGAAGACATCATGGAACTTGATCCACAGCTCCGTCATCGTCATTTCTACCGGACGTTGGACCATCCGGAAATAGGCGAGGGGACGTATCGTGGCTCCACGCCGTCTTTCATTTTTTCCAAGTGCCCCTGCGACGTTGGGCGGGCTCCCCTTATGGGTGAGCATAACGAATATATCCTCAAAGAGATCCTCGGCATGAAAGACGATGAAGTTCAGGCCCTTATCGACGCGGAAGTCCTGAACTGATTCCTTAAAAGGTAAGAGATGATAAGACGCCCTGTTGAAAAGATTGTGTCACAATTCACCTTCTTGTCATTTCGACTGAAAGGAGAAATCCTTGTCCCGAACGAGGAGAGGGATCTAAAGCATCATATGAATAACTTCAGATTCCTCGCTTGCACTCGGAATGACAATTTTTTCTATTGCAGCACAGTCTTTAATGAGCGGTGATATGAATTTGTTTCAGATTGACAAAGGACATCCAAACATAATATCTTGCCGGCGGTCCTGTCACAGGGAGTTTCAGAAAGAAATCTGAATGATGACAGTCCTTGGCTGAGGCAATTAAAGGCATTACATCCATGAATAGATTCTGTAAAACCATGGGCATCCGTCACCCCTGAGCTGCCGTTGTGGAAGACATGATCCGGGAGGTCAATGCAGCCTTGCCTGCGATCCGTGAAAAATTACCCCGTTCATAAAGCGGGAAACCATATTACGCAAATGAGGAGGATCATCTCATGGCATATGAGACACTGAAATTTGAAAAGAAAGACGGCATGGCCGTCATGACCATGAACCGGCCGGAAAACCTGAACAGCGTCAACACCAGAATGCAGGCGGAAATGACGGACATCTGGAACGACATCGAGGCGGACAAGAGCGTCCGGGTCGTTATCATTACGGGCGGCCCCAAATGCTTCTGTTCCGGCGCCGACATCAAGGAGCAGTTTCCCCCGGGCAAGGCGCGTCCCAGTTCCCGTGATTTTTTCAAGAGGATCGAGGATTCGCCCCTGCCTTCCATTGCGGCCATCAGCGGGTATTGCCTCGGCGGCGGTCTGGAACTGGCCCTGTGCTGCGATCTGCGCATCGCCACCAACACGTCAAAGTTCGGTCTTGTTGAGATTCGCATCGGCGCCGTGCCGGGCGCAGGCGGGATGCAAAGGCTTCCCCGCATCATCGGCATAACGAAGGCCAAAGAGATGCTCTATACGGCCATGCAGATCAACGCAGAAGAGGCATACCGCCTCACCCTGATCAACAAAATCGTGACGGAGGAGACCTTGCAGGAAGAGGCGGAAAAACTGGCAGCCACGTTGCTGACGTTTCCGCCCCACGGCCTGAAAGTCGCCAAACGCTGCGTCAACGAAGGGATGCAGGTTGATCTCAATACGGCCCTGAAACTCGATGTGGCCATTGCCGCTGCGGAGATGGCGCTGCCTCTGTCTCAGGCTAACCGCCTCGAAGGCCAGACGGCGTTTCGTGAAAAGAGAAAACCCAATTACAAGGCGGAGTAGGCGATGACGCGACCATTGGAAGGCATTACCGTTCTCGATTCCGCCCACCAGTACCCGGGGCCCTATTGCTCCATGCTCTTGGGCGATCTGGGGGCCAGGGTCATAAAGATCGAACGGCCCCAGGGCGGCGATGCGGCCCGGCGCAATCCCGGATTTTTCCGAAGTCTGAATCGCAACAAAAAAAGCATCACCCTCGATTTTAAAAAGCCGGCGGCAAAGGAAATTTTGCTGAAACTGGTCGGGCAGGCTGATGTCTTTACCGAAGGCTTCCGCCCCGGCGTCGTCGATCGCCTGGGGATCGGATATGAAGACCTGAAAAAAATCAATTCCCGCCTGATCTACTGTTCAATCTCCGGATTCGGCCAGGACGGCCCCTACCGGGATATGCCGGGGCATGACCTGAACTATCAGTCCATGTCCGGCCTCTTCGACTCCATCCGGGACGAGCAGGGCAATCATGTCCCGCCGGGCATCGCCATCGGCGATCTGTCGGCGGGCATGTTTTCCGTCATCGGCATCATGGCCGCCCTGATGGCACGAGCCCAAACGGGAAAAGGCCAATATGTCGATGTGTCCATGTTCGACGGCCTCCTGTCCTGGATGTCCATCCGGTTCGGCCTATTCTTCCATACAGGTTCTTATGAGCGGCCCTATGAAGCGGGTTACGGCGTCTTCAAGGGCAGCGACGGTCAACCCTTCAGTCTGGGCATTGCCCATGAGGACTGGTTCTGGAAAAGCCTGTGCAAGGCGACGGGCCTTACGGAATATGAAGACATCAAAGGCGCCGAGCGGATCACACGGCGGAAAGAGCTTCAGGAAAAGATGCGGGATGTCTTTGCCCGGAAGCCTGCCGCCCACTGGATTGACATGCTGGTTAAATCCGATGTGCCCATTGCCCCCATCAAAACACCCGACCAGGTCGTCAATGATCCGCATGTCCTTTTCCGGAATATGATTCAGGAGATCAAACTGTCGTCGGGAGAAGTCAACAAGCAGGTTGCCTTTCCCGTGAAGCTCTCGGAAACGCCCGCCGTTATTCAGGGGCCGCCCCCGGAGTTGGGAGAGCATACGGAAGAGATTCTTCTGGGGTTGGGGTACAGCAAGGAAGATATTCAAAAACTAAGGAACGACGGAGCCATTTAGCTGTTGCCTGATGAATTAAAAGACTAAAGGGTGTCGCAAGATTTTCGCGTCACCCTTTTTATTTGGTTATTGCTGGAATTGACGGAAGACATGATTTGATTAAAATCTGTACTTTAACCCTAAAGTTACTGTGAATGTCTGCAAATCAAGGGTTTTATCATGGTTATGATCGTGGTTATACTCATGATGGTGATCGTAATAATCATCGTCGTCATAACGATGGTCGTCATCCAGACGTTCTGCATCAAAATAACGGCAGCCAATATCGAGTGACAGGTTATTTGTTAAATCAATGTCAACACCGGCCAATAACTGCCATGCAAAGACGGTATCTTCAGCGGAAAGTCTCTCACTGTAATTCACACCATCTACACGCGATGTTGATTTTAGCGAAAGATCAAAATTCGACGCTCCGATACCGAAACCACCGTAAGGATGAATTTTCCCTGCCGGATATTTAAAAATAGTATTAAACATGAAATTATGAAGTTTCGCATCGCCTTCAATGGCTGTATAATCATTGCCTGATGCGGCTAACACCGTTTTATCCATATCAGGATTTAAATAGCTGTATTCAAATTCAAATGCGAGAAATCTTAACCGGGGAGGGGCGTAGCCTAATTTAACCCCCAAGATCGCCGTATTGTCAAATTCTAAATCATAATTGTAATTGTGATCCTCCCATGACGCATCAGGACTTAATGTATAACCGCCAAATGCGCCAATATACCCTCCGTACTGAGCAGACGCTGTATTAAATGGAAATGCAGAGACAAAAATAACGAATACAAAAACAGCTAAAAAACGAGCCATCTTTTTCATCAGAAATCCTCCTTTATCGTTAAATCATTCTTGAAACGGAAATGGATATAATCGACATCCAATAAAAAACAGTAAAACATTTTCCCCGAATTTCTCTGATAATGTATAACACTATTATTTTTTTTGAAAAGAAGAAATTATACGGCATCATTTCAAGGTCTCTTATCTGTGGCATTTTCCATGATAATCTCCAATTCTTTAGCCGGTTAAATTCGCCTTTTGAGCTTCTTCCCTGGTAATCATTTTTTTGAGACGCATTATTATGATTGAGGAAGCTTTTTTCTTCTGTTTCTTCATAGCAACAAAAAGAGTGTGGACAATCCCGGCGACAACAAGTGACACGATAACACAGGCTATATATGCGACAACGACAGTCTGTTCGGGTCACATAGATGTTGCGGCGTTCATGATGGTGTTTCGTTTCGCCGATTTAGGAGAAAAGAGGAAGGAGTTATGAAATAAAAGCCGTCGGCATCAACCGCCGTTTTCCGACGTTGCGGGCAGATAAACCGTAAACGTGCTTCCGATGCCCACGGTCGATTCAAGGGTAATCAAGCCGTTATGATATTTGATGATGGAGTCGCAGGTGGCCAGGCCCAGGCCGATTCCGCCGCGGGATTTTTTCTCTTTTGTTGTGAAATACGGATCAAAGATTTTTGAGAGATTTTCCTGCGGGATGCCCGTCCCCCGGTCTTTTATGATTATTCTGATGTAGTTGGATTTTTCACTGATTTTGATATTCGTGACGGTTGTCGTATTTTCGGCGACGAGTTCTACGATTCCGCCTTCCGGCATGGCTTCCACGGCATTGGACAGCATATTTTCAATGACGTATTTAATTTGAACGGCGTCAATCTTCGCAGGCCACAGATCATCGGCGATGAGCAGGCGGCAGGTATGGCCGGGGGTATCATGAAAAACCTTCTCCACCACTTGGCGGATGAGATGGTCCAACCGTTCAATTTTGGGGAGCGGGTGCCCCCCCTGGGCGAAAGTGATGAGCCTGTGAGCCAGTTCCTTTGCCTGCAGGCTCGCCTTTTCCGCAATAGCCAATCCGCTTTCCAGGATTTTATCTTCTTCGCTGGCCGAAATCTTTGCGAGAAAAACATTGCGCAGAATAGCTGAAAGGAGGCCGTCAAAGTCTTTGGCCACACCGTCGGCAAAAGTGCCCAGCGATTCGAGTTTCGTTCTTCTCATCAATTCATCCTGGGCCGCCTTTGCTTCGGTGATATCGACCACGGTTTCCATGGCGCCGAAAAAGCCGCCCCGTGAATTTCTTATTCCGGCGGCGTTAATGCGCAGCCATTTGCCCTTGTCGCCCAATTCCGGGAAAAACTCCGTCAGTTCATAGGCGTCATGGAGAAGTTCGGACTTGCTGTATGCTCCGCTGTAGTATTTTGACGCATTGTGCATGGCGTTGTCCAAAATGAGATCGGACAGGCAGGGGCGCGGCGTCTTGTAAAAAGCTTGCCATTGCCCGTTTGTGCCGATGACCGTGTTTGACTTGATGCCGCTTAGCTCTTCAAGCGCTTTATTCCAATAGATAATCTTATGATCACCGGATATAACGAAGGTCGGGATCGGGAAACCCTGGACGATGCTGCTTAATTTCAGCTGATCATTGCGGGCGCGCCAGATTGAATAGCATAAACTGATAATGGCTATCGTCACTAAGAAAAATATGAACAGCAGAATATGGGTATTCAAAATCGTCCTCGTATGCACCGACGGGAGTCAGATCAGAAATCTCTGAAAATCACCAGCGATGATACTAAAAATTTGCCGGTGACTCAAGCGTCTGATTCATCTTGGATGAACCCGGCTATCCCAGGATGCCGATGAACACGCCGCCGGCTATGGCTGCTCCGATGGCGCCGGCCACATTGGGACCCATGGCGTGCATCAGGAGAAAGTTCTGCCGGTTTTCTTTTTGACCCATAACCTGCACCACCCGTGCCGACATCGGCACCGCCGATACGCCCGCAGCGCCGATCATGGGGTTGATCTTTTCCTTAAGAAACAGGTTCATGATTTTGGCCAGGATGACGCCGGCCGCTGCGGCACTGGCAAACGAGATGACGCCGAGAACCAGAATAAGGAGCGTCTTGACCTGGAGGAAGTTTTCCGCCGCCATGGTGCCGCCGATGGCAAGGGTCAGGAAGATGGTCAGCATGTCGATAAAGACGGTCTGCGCCGTTGTGCTGAGCCTTTCCACGACGCCGCTTTCCCTGAAGAGATTTCCCACCATGAAGCAGCCGATGAGCGGGGCCGAATCAGGAACAAAGAGAATGACAACGATGGTTGTAATCAGGGGGAAGATAATCTTTTCCAGTTTCGATACTTCCCTGAGTTGGGGCTTCATGTAAATGGCCCGTTCCTTCTTTGTCGTCAACAGCTTGATGACGGGGGGCAGTATGAGCGGAACGAGGGCCATATAGGAATAACAGGCAACGGCCGTAGCGCCGATGATATGAGGCGCCAGGCGGGCTGTGACGTATATCGTTGTCGGCCCTTCGGCGCCGCCGATTATTCCGATGGAACTTGCTTCCGGAAGCGTAAAGCCGCAGAAAATGGCGAGAAAAAATGCGAAGTAAACGCCGAACTGAGCCGCCGCTCCCAGGAGCAGGGTTTTCGGATTGGCGATCATGGGGCCGAAGTCCGTCAGGGCCCCCAGGCATAAAAAGATCAGGGGCGGCAGGATCTGCCACATGATGCCGAAGGCGAAGAATCGCGAGAAGAGGCCCACAGGCGTTGTGGGAATCTCAGCCTGGTTGGTCTGTTCCGTTGTGAGGATGACAGCCACGACGTCGCCCGCCTCGACTTTCTGGTCCTTTTTCACCCGAAGCTCTTTTATCCGCCCGTGAATGGGAGAAGCGACGGCCCCCGAATCCGTCTGCACGATGGCGGCATCTTTCTTGAAAGGGTTTCCCTCTTCAACGGAGATATTGCTGATAATGCCGGGTTTCTGCGCCTTGAGCTGGTATTCGTAATCCATCAGCCCACCCATAGGCAGGTTGACCAGCATGATGCCGAAACCGATGGGCAGCAAGAGAAGGGGCTCCATTTTTTTTCCAACGGCGAGGTAAATCAGCACAAGGCCGATAACAATCATGAGGGCATTGCCCCAGGTAAAAAACTGAAAACCGCTTTGTAAAAGACCGAACACGTTTATTCCTCCATATATGCAGAATCAAATGATGCTGTTGCCGTAAGCCGCGTTATCTATTTTTTGATTTTTGTTATTTTTTCCGTAACAACCTTGGTCAGCCATACGGTAAAAGACAATAATGTCAAGAGAATGAAAACCAGCGCGAAACCGCCGCCTGCTATCTTAAAAGCTAATTCCATGTCGACCATTATGCTGCTTGACCTCCTTTTGTCATGATCAATGCCTTCGCGGGCAATGGTAAATATTTGTCAAGGACAGACCTCGTTTATAGTCGCTGAAATCCGAGGATTGATGTCCCGCGTCAAAAAATGATTCGGTTTTGTAATGCCTAATATTTTGATGAACGTTCGGGGCAGCCTCATCTCCGGGAGGTGATTCGCTTGCAATGACAATGCGGACACTCTCCCAAATCCTCGGCCTTGCATCTTTAAAATACAGAACGATGAAGGTTGACTTTGATGGGGTCTGTTTTTCGCGCGGAGTATATGAAGATGTCCCTCATATGTCAAGAGGATATGTGAGGGTGTCGGACCAAAAAGGAAAGTGTCCCGAATTATCCCAGCGCCTCCCTCCTGAAAAATAAAAAGCGGTTGAAGAAAAGCCTTCAACCGCTGTAGTTATAGCTGTAATTACAAATGTTTTAGTAAGTAACTTAAATACTTAAGGGCGTCCCGTTCCCCTCTCAATACTTAAGGGCGTCCCGTTCCCCTCTTAAAGGCTTTCCTTCATTTTCAACAAGAACATCTCACGTACGACATTCAAATATTGCTTCCCCGCACTTTCATAAACGGGCGCATCAACAATCGCCGCGTATTCCCTCGTCATCGAACCTGTGCCGGTTACAGCGCTCAGCACATTGAACACGCCTTCGGCAACTTTTGCAGCTTTCCCCGTTTTATCCTGAATTTCCTTCACGATGGGATCATTCGAGACAATGGGCTGGAGAAGCGATATTTTCGCCATGTCGCCGTGTCTGAGCATATAGGATTTTGTCTTCTTTTCTCCGAATCCACCCTCCCAGGAATCGAACTTGTCGCCTATAAGAATTTCCGATCCCTTAGGTGCGATTGTAAAGTGCATTGTTCCGGTTTGCGATGCATACTTACCCATAGAGCTTGAAGCCTTCACTTCGGCAAAACCTGCGACAAGACGGACTTTCATCATGGCGGCGCCTAATTCATCAATCAGCCTTCCTTCAAGATTGTGCGGCGCATTGGCGGAGCTGGCAGCGCCAAGTTGCCCAAGGGCTGAAAAACCCGCTTTAGGATCGTATACGGTAAAGTAAAAAGGCAGCCCGTGGGGCGTAAAAACGATTGTTTCACCGGCCTTCGGCTCTAACCTGCTTTTTTGGTGGGAAGGAGATTTTTCTCCGCTTTTCATAATTTCCTGAAAAACCGGATTTGCCAGCAATTCATTCGCAGTGATGACAATAATACCCATACCTTCGAGATCCTTCACAAACTCGTCGTATAAATAATCGGTCAGTATCTGCAGATTGGCTTCGTCAAGCCCGACAAGCGAATAGGAAACAGAGGATGAAGCCGATTTTCCCATCACATATGAACTGGCCGAGGCGCTGCTTTTTGTTATAAATTCAACCTGAAAAGAAGGGATGAAAATCTTTTTCACGCCTTTTATTCCATCCGCCTTCTCAATCTTGACATAGACGTTTGCGACGCCCTTTTTATCTTCGGCAAACTTGTTCAGATCAAAAGTCTCGGATTCTTTTTTGCCGCTGATCATTCCCTTTAAATCGAAAGCGAAGGCTGATGTACAAAAAATAAGCATTGCAGCAACGATGTAAAACAATTTTGTTTTTCTGATAATTGTATGGTGCATTTTAAACCCTCCTTTTTTTTGTGGCGGTCAATATAAGGAGAAAAAAGGATAAGTCAAGGAAATTATGCGAGACAATACAGAGCATCGAGACGTTCATCGAGGGGATGTCATCCCTTTTAAAATAGTCGTGAAAAAGGCAACCGCGAAAACATAAAACCCCCTCGGCCTGTTCGATGCAGCGAAGGAATATTTATGGCTTGAGATGAAGAAGCGTATTCCGGTTACGCGGCCGGCAAAACTTCCGAAAGCCATCAGTTCAATATGGCTTTATACAGCTTAACCGGTTTGGGTTGCTGCTTTTTGCGCAGGCGCAGATTGAGCATTTCAACGGACACGGAAAACGCCATGGCGAAGTAGATATATCCCTTCGGAACATGGACGTCGAAGCCTTCGACGATCAAGGTTACGCCGACGAGGATAAGAAACGACAGGGCCAGCATCTTGATGGTCGGGTGATCGTCCACGAAAAGGCTGATGGGTTTGGCGGCAAAGAGCATGACCCCGACAGCCGCGATAATGGCAATGGCCATGATGGAGACGTGCCGGGCCAGACCGACGGCGGTGATGACCGAATCCAGGGAGAAGACAACATCGAGGACGGCAATCTCAGACAGAATAACGGCCATACTTGCCTTCCCGTGTTTCGGGGCGGATTCCTGAGTCCCTTCCAGGCTGTTATGGATTTCGTGGGTTGCCTTTGCCATGAGGAAAAGGCCGCCGCCGATAAGGATAAGATCGCGGCCGGAAACAGCGATGCCGAGGACCGAAAACCAGGGCTCCGTCAAACTGACGACCCAGACGATGGAAAATAAAAGGGCCAGGCGCGTTAACATGGCGAGAATCAGCCCTGTATTTCTGGCGATGTTGCGTTTTTCAGCAGGCAGGCGCCCAACGAGGATGGAAATAAAAATGATGTTGTCGATCCCCAGGACAATCTCCAGGGCCGCTAAAGTAGCGAGGGCAATCCACCCTTCGGGACCCGTCATCCAGGCAAACATATCTCATCTCCTTAGTCTTTTTTGTGAATCATATGACGGTTTGGCCTCCGGAAACAAGAGAATTTCGACGATCACGAGTCTTTGTTACACCGTCTTGCGGATAGACGGCAAATACGGGAAACGGGTTTAGGATTCGCCGGTCATTTGTTCGCTGTCCGATATGCGATAACGGCGATATGATAATCATTGACAAACAAAAACGAAAATAATATCTTGCCTCCCAATGAATGACCGCCGGTCATTTTCTGTTGAGATGCCGCCTTTCCCATCCCGGCAGTTCATAGCGTCTCTCGTGTGAATCAGGAAAAGACTCTATGTATCAATATATTCGGCTACGAAGGAGGAAATGACACGCCATGGACGGCAAAGATATTTTAATCAAGACGGCGATGCTGTTTCCCGACAGGGAGATTCTCGTTTCGCCGGAAAAAAGACTCACCGGCAAAGACGTCCTGGACCGTGCGTTTCGCCTCGCCAACGCCTTTCTCGATCTGGGGCTGAAAAAAGGCGACCGGATCGGAGTGCTGCTCACGAATTCACATCAGAGCGTCGAGAGTTTCTGCGGGATCATGTGCGCAGGCATGGCGCGCGTTCCTTTGAACATGCGGAACTCCGCGCGGGAGCATCTCTACATCCTGAACAATTCCGGGGCAAGCGCCGTTATGGTGGGGCCGGAGTACACAAAAACGATCGGGTCTATTCTGTCTGAGGCCGAATCACTCAAATATGCCGTCTGCGTGAGCGGCGAACCGCTGAAGCCGATGCTCAGTTACGAAGACCTGATCGCCGGGGCATCCCCTCGTGAGCCTGATGTGAGCATGGGGGACGACGACATCTTCCGCCTGTCCTACACCTCCGGCACAACGGGCGTGCCCAAAGGCGTTGTCCAGCATAACCGGGCCGCCATGACGAGTTTTCATAATGTCCTCATCGACGGCCTTGACATCAAAAAGGACGACGTTGTGGCCCTGACGTCGCCGGTGACCCATGCCAGCGGCGCCATGATTCTGCCCCATTTCATCCGGGGGGCCAAAGTGGTCATCCTGCCGGGATTCGATGCAAAACAGCTTCTGCAAACCGTCGAAAAGGAACGGGTTACAACGCTTTATCTCGTGCCGACGACGATTGTCATGCTATTGAACGATCCTGATCTGAAAAAATATGACTTAAGCAGCGTCAAATCCATCCGGTACGGCGCATCGCCCATTGCCCCCGATGTCCTGAAGCAGGCGATCGAGACCTTCGGCAATGTCTTTCTCCAGGGATACGGTCTGACGGAAGGCAGCATGCCCCTCACGCTCCTGACAAAAGAGGATCACATGATGGACGGATCGGAAAAGAAGCTCAAGCGGCTGGCGTCTGTGGGGCGGGAGGTGACGGTGGCCAAGGTTCGGATCATGGGGGATGACGGACAGTTGCTGCCGCCCGGCGAGATCGGCGAGATCGTTGCCCAGTCCGACCAAGTCATGCGCGAATATTGGAACAATCCCGAGGCGACGGCGGAGGCCTTCCAGGGGGGCTGGCTCCACACGCGGGACATGGGATATATGGATGAAGACGGCTATGTTTTCCTTGTCGATCGCAAGGGCGATATGATCGTTACCGGCGGCTTCAACGTGTATCCGAAAGAAGTTGAAGACGTCCTTTACATGCACCCCGCCGTTCTGGAGGCGGCTGTTTTCGGCGTTCCCGATGCGAAATGGGGGGAGACGGTCAAGGCCGCCGTCGCGTTGAAAAAGGGCATGACCGCCACGGAAGACGAGATCATCGAATTCAGCAAAAAACATCTGGCAGGTTACAAAAAGCCGACGTCCGTCGATTTTATCGATGCACTGCCGAAAAACGACAACGGGAAAATATTGCGAAAGGACTTGAAGGCGCCGTACTGGCAGGGAAGAGAGCGACAAATCAGTTAAAGACGAGGGAGGAGTGAACAATGAATTTTGACTTTACGGACGAACAAAAAATGTTGCAGGATACCGTCCGGCGATACATCAACGAAAAGATCATGCCCATCGCCGATGAATACGACCGCAAAGGGACGATGAGCAAGGCGGATGCGCAACGCTTCCTGAAGGAGCTCAAGCCTTTCGGATATGTAGGCACTCTTGTGCCCGAGGAATTGGGCGGCGTGGGATTGACCCATAATGAGTGGCCGATTCTCTTTGAAGAACTGAGACGGGGCTATGCGTCCCTCGGCGGCGTAGTGGGTATTACGTCCAATTCCATGAACCGGATTGCCACGTCGGGGAACATCGCATTGCGGGACCGCATTCTGCCGGGTCTTTTAAACGGCGATACGATTGCCTGCAGCGCCATTACGGAACCCAACGTCGGTTCCGACACGGCGGGGATTGAGACAACGGCTGTTCTCGACGGCGACAACTACGTGATCAACGGCACGAAAACATGGATATCCAACGGGACGATTGCCGATTATGTTGTCGTGACGCTCAAGGTGTTGGATCCGAAGACGGGAACACGCACCCCCGCGCAGATTCTTGTGGACAAGGCACAGTCTCCTTTCGTAGCGCGCGAGATTCATAAGCTCGGCGTCCGGTCCTTCCCGACGGCGGAGCTTTTCTTCGAAGACTGCCGGGTGCCCAAAGAAAATCTGCTCGTTTCCAAGGACAACCCTGAGGAAGCGTCCATCAGTTCGCTCAATTTCGCCAGGGCCAATGCCGCAATATCCGCAGTCGGTGTTGCACAAGCGGCCCTGGATGCTGCAATCAAGTATGCCAAAGAACGCACACAGTTCGGCAAAAAGATCGGCCAGTTCCAGCTCATCCAGGAGATGATTGCTGATATGTCGGCGGAGATTGAGGCGAGCCGCCTCCTGGCTTACAAGGCCTTCTTCTGTCTGGAGAAAAGGATGCGCTGCTATAAGGAATGCTCCATCGCCAAGGCATTTGCCACGGAAGCGGCCATCCGGGTGACCTCCAAGGCCATCCAGATCCACGGCGCCTACGGCCTGTCGGAAGAGTACCCGGTGGAGCGGTATTTCCGGGATGCCCGCTGCTACACAATTCCCGACGGCACAACGCAGGTCCAGCAGCTGATCATCGGCCGGGAGACCTTGGGGATGAGGGCGTTTACATAAGAAAGAAGGGTTCAAGGGGCCAGGGATTCGAAAGTCCAGGCGAGGATGATATAATCCTTGGGCCCTACTATATGAGAAAGGAGCATATCAATGAGTGATACAAAAAAGACGATACCTTTGAGGGAAGGATTGTGGACTGATAAAGGCCATGACGGCACGCCCCATCTTCTCGGACACAGGTGTTTGAATTGCGGGGAAGTCTTCTTCCCCCAGAAGGAAAACGGCACCTGCACAAACTGCCATTCCACCAAACTCGAATTGATCGAGTTGAGCCGCAAGGGCAAGGTGTTTGCTTTTTCCGTCGTGATGCTGAGGCCCCCGGGAGGGTATTACCGCGGCGATGTACCCTACGCCCTGGCAAATGTGGAATTGCCGGAGGGCATTGTGGTGGAAGGGCTGGTCACGGACATCAACCAGGATGACATCAAGGTCGGCATGGAGATGGAGCTTACCATAGACAAGCTTCATGACGATGATGAGGGCAATACGTTGATGACCTATAAATTCCGGCCGTCGGCGGCATAAAGGAGGAGGTTGAAAATGATGAAAAAAATGAGAGAAGTGGTCGTCGCCGGCGTCGGCATCACTAAGTTTGACAGCTACGACGGTGAAAAAGGACGTCCTGTGCGGGAATTCTACGATCTGGGCAGCGAAGCGATCCAGAAGGCCCTTGACGATGCCGGCATGGAATGGAAGGATATTCAGGCCGCCTTTTGCGGGAGCGTCTATTGCGGAACAGGCTCCGGCCATCAGGCCATCCAGAAGGTGGGGCTTACAGGCATTCCCATCGTGAATATAGAAAATGCCTGCTCCAGCGGCATCTCGGCGCTGCGTCTTGCTTATCAGATGGTCGGCGCGGAAATCTACGATTGCGTCATTGCCGCCGGATTCGAGCAGATGCCCCGCGGTCCGATCCAGAGCACGGCCTGGCCGGTGTGGCAGCGGCAGATGGGTTTCAACGTCCAGCCGGCCGATTACGCCATGAAGACCGTCCGCTACATGGAAGAGACCGGCGCGACGGAAGAAGATTTTGCCCGCGTTTCGGTGAAAAACCGGAAGAACGGCGCCCTGAATCCCAATGCGCGGATGCAGAAACCGGTGACGATTGAGGAAGTGCTCTCCTCCCGCATGATTGCCAAACCGTTGCGTTTCCTGAATGCCTGTCCCCTCGCGGACGGTGGAACGGCCGTTATCGTTTGCAGCCGTGATAAATTGAAATCCCAGAACAAGGTCGTAACGGTGGCGGCGGCGGCATTGGTAACGGGCATTTACGGCAGTCCGAGGATCCCCGGCGAGGACCATGTGACGAAGTCGGCCAATGAGGCGTTTGAAATGGCGGGATTGGGCCCCGAGGACATGGATGTCGTTCAGGCATATGACACCATGTCGCCCGGCGAACTCTGGGATCTTGAAAAGCTGGGATTCTGCAAGAAGGGCGAAGCTCCGCGCCTGTTGAGGGAAGGGCACTTCGATCTGAGCGGCAAGCTGCCCGTCAATACGGACGGCGGCCTGATGTCCCGCGGCCATCCATTGGGTGCGACCGCCCTGGCCCAGGTCATCGAGATTTACCGGCAGATCAGGGGCGAAGCGGGCCCCCGCCAGGTGGCGGACGCCAAGGCGGGCCTTGCCCATGCTATGGGCGCGGGACCCAACAGCGGTGTGATCATCCTGAAGCGGTAGAATGCCTCGGTGTCGGCAGGGTGTTTTATTTGCAGCGAATCGATGCGGGCCTTCGGGGGCGAGTTCCTTTTAAAACATCTCCCCCCAATGCCCGCTCTGTTATTCTGCATCATGCGTCGGCCGTCGATTTTTCCGAATGAGGGGCCTCACTGACGATTGTAAAAAAAGCATTTGTGGATGCGGTATCAGGGATATTGGGTCCGTTCTTTCCGCTTCCCGAGTTGGTATGCATCTATAACGGCAAAAAACCAACAACACATCATGATAAACAGGACGGCATTATAATACGGGGGCATGTCCGAGGCGTTTAGTCCGACGGCGTTGACAGCCTCTTTTACGTTGACGGCTTTGCCCTGCATCATCACCATAGCATTATCGAGGCGGGCAAGGGCCGTTGCGGCAGCCGACCAGATAACGAAGGCCATGCCGGCAAAGATGAAAGCCATGAACAAAAAGCCGCGCAAATATTTTCTTAAATAGAACTGGCCGGCGCCGGGACATAAGAAAGCCGACAGGAGGGCGGCTTTATAAGATGCCTTCATAATGAAGATGCTCCCTTTGAGGTACAGTCGTTCAATTGGTTGGCATTATAACGGGAATTGACAGGAAGTCAAAAACGAAATACCGTTGCGGCAATTTTCAAGTTGAAGATCATCGGCGCAATACAACCTTTCCGATGCCCTGTCTTTCGGAGGGCGGCTTGCCGATACACCAGAGCGGATTACTGAAGGAATCACCTATCGTGCGGAGGATTTGTAAATGACAGCAGCGCAAGCAGATGTAACATGGGAACGGGTAGCCGATGTGGTTGTTTTAGGATATGGGGGGGCAGGAGCCTGCGCGGCCATTGCGGCCCACGACGCGGGCGTGAAAGTCCTGCTCATCGAAAAAGCGCCTTTCGGCGGCGGCAATACGGCTTGCGCCCTGGGGCCCATGCGCCTGCCCGGAGATGTCGCCGGGGCCGTTAAATATTATCAGGCCCTTTCCTTCGGAACCGTGGCCGATGAAGACCTCATTTGGGCTCTTGCCGAGGCCCTCCATGACCTGCCGGGGAAACTGGATGCCCTCGGCGTTCCCCTAAAGCTCGTCAGCAAGGGGTCTGCCATGTTTCCCACCCTTCCCGGCGCTGAGGCCCTGGATCACTGGATGGCCGGAACGGGCAACAAGGTATTCGAAATTCTGGCGCAAAATGTGGAAAAGCGGGGCATTCCGGTTTTATACGGGACACGGGCGCGGAAACTTGTTCAGGACCCGGCCACAAAGGCCGTCCTCGGTGTTGTTATCGAAAAGGACGGGAAGGAAGAAGCCATCCGGGCGAACCGGGGCGTGATCCTTTCAACCGGCGGCTATGAGAATGATCCGCAATTGCAGGGGTACTACAATTTCCCCGGCGTCCGGCTGTATCCTTTCGGCACCCCTTATAACACGGGGGACGGCGTGCGAATGGCGGCGGCCGTGGGGGCCGATCCCTGGCATTTCGTCAATGTGGCGTTTATGGGGCTGTCGTTTAAGGGCCCCGCAGATCAATATGGCTGCGCCTTTCCGTTTCAAAAAACGCGGGGCGGTTTTATCTTCGTTAATAAAACGGGCAGGCGGTTCATGAACGAGGCCAAGCGTCTGACGTTCCGGAAGGAGCCGCTGGAGGTCACCTATTTCGATCATGAGGCGGCCTGTTATCCGAATCTTCCCTGTTATCTGATTTTCGATGAAACCCAGAGGTTGAAGGGGCCCCTGTACCGGATGACGGGCGGCATGGTCGGCTACGCATCCATCCGGGGTTTTGATGACTGGAGCGAAGACAACAGCGCTGAGATTGCGAAGGGATGGATCATCAAAGCCAACACCTTGGAGGAACTGGCTGCCAGAACGGGAATCGATCCGACGGGGCTGAAGCAAAGCGTTGGGCAGAACAATAAGGACCATTCAGCCCAAGCGGACGATGCCTTCGGCAGACCGGCCGATTCACGTCGCTTAATTGTAACGCCGCCTTATTATGCGGCGGAGTTTTGTTTGTCCATCGTCAATACCCAGGGCGGCCCGCGGCACAACCGTTTTGCACAGACCCTCGATACGGAGGGGAACATCATCCCGAGGCTTTACACGCCCGGCGAGCTTGGGTCTTTTTTCGGCCATCTCTATCAGGGCGGAAGCAACCTGCCCGAAGCTCTGGCCTTCGGCAGGATCGCCGGGGAGTGCGCGGCAAAGGAAAAGCCCTGGTAAAGCGGGCTTTGTGGAAATATCGTGATTGTGACCATTGTCGATGGTTTTATAATAGGTCGTCACCCCGGCGAAAGCCGGGGTCCAGTATATTTTTAAATCAATTAATATTTCTGGATACCGGCTTTCGCCGGTATGACAATTCTTTTTTACGAAGTTACCTGTCAAAAGAAAGGGATGACACAATATGATGAAACCGGCTAAAAATTCATTGGACCTCGGCATTATTGCCGGCGATATCAAGGCGAGCCTTGATTTTTATCAACACACACTGGGGTTGGAGTTTGTAGGAACCATGCCTCTGTGGTTCGGGACGATGCATCGCCTGCGTTTCGGCGAAAGCGATTTTAAACTCATTGAGACGAAAAACGTACCGCCGAAAGGCGCCATCGGCCTGGAAAAGCAGGTGGGCTTCCGTTATGTGACTTTTGTCATCACAAACCTGTCCGAACTGTGCGCCGAACTGAAAGCAAAGGGTGTCGAATTTACGGTACCGGAGAGGGAAAACCGGCCCGGCGTCCGCATCGCCATGGTCAAGGACCCGGACGGCAATATTGTCGAGTTTGTCGAGCGGAGTTAATTCCGGCCAAACTTCCGGCATCGTTTCGCTTATCGCAGAAAATAAAGTGGTTACGCCCAGATGAAAGGAGACAGGCATGGAGAAAATGACTGCTTATTGCGGACTCAATTGTACCGAATGCGCCACGTTGATTGCCACCCGCGAGGATGATGACGAGAAGAGGAAAAAAGTTGCTGCGGAATGGTCGAAGCTGTATCAGGCGCCTCTCAAACCGGAAGAAATGTACTGCGACGGCTGCCTGTCGACAAACGGTCGGCTTTTCAGGCACTGTGCCGTCTGCGATATCCGGATATGCGGCCTGAAAAAAGCCGTTGCGAATTGCGCCCACTGTGATGACTATGCATGCGATAAGCTAAACAATTTTTTTGCCCTGGCTCCGCAGACCAAAGACGCCCTGGATCAAATCAGAAAAGGCTTGTCGGCAAAATAAATGCTCACTTACGGCATTCGCATCATCGGCTTGATGGTGCGTCTATTTATATCCCTTGTTATGAAGGCTGGATATCAGGCATTCGCCCCTTGTCGTCGGATTTCTTTTTGAGGAAAAACGCGCAGACAAGGGTGATGCAAAAGAGAAATACGGCGGCACTGGTAAAGCTTGTGTAAAAGCCGAAACGGTCGATGAGTCGCCCCATCACGGGGTTCAGGATGCCGCCCGCCTCCATGGCCGTAAAATAATAGATGCCGAGGATCGTGGAGCGGTTGCGTGCAGAGGTTTCGCCGACGATGAACAACTCCGAGGT
Organism: Deltaproteobacteria bacterium; assembly: GCA_016930075.1. Classification (GTDB taxonomy): domain Bacteria; phylum Desulfobacterota; class Syntrophia; order Syntrophales; family JAFGHS01; genus JAFGHS01. The sequence continues at coordinate 60,925 of JAFGHS010000118.1, read as the reverse complement.
CGGCATGCGGACGCTCATAATGATGCCCAGGCCAAGAAGCAGAATAATAATGGCCGGTCCGTTCGGGACGATGTTCAGAAGAAAGATAAACGGCCCGGCAAGGAAACAGATGGTGAGGATGACGGGAATGCTGCCGAAGCGGTCCGACAGATAGCCGCCGATGGGATTCATCCAGACGCCTGTGGAGAAGATCAGCGCAAGATATAAGCCGGCCTGCGCTTCGCTGAGTTTGAAATGATCCACCAGATACAGAGGGATAAAGGCGCATGTCGCGCCGATGACCGCCGATGTGAAGGTGCTCAGGATGATAAAAGCCGTCAGGCGGCGGTTATTTCCTGCGGGCCGCCCGTCTTGTTTTTCAGCGGTCGCTGATGGCGAGGAGGCTCCGTCGATGGTCTGTTTGACCGTGTGCTTTTTTATCAGAACGTACAGCACCAGTCCGATGATGATCGTGGGAATCGCCAGAATGATGTAGGAACTCCGCCATCCCAGGGCATTGGCGATGGCGACGCCGATGATCGGCGTCAGGAAATAGCTGCCGCTTCCGCCGATGTTGTGGTAGCCCAGAGCCCTGCCTCGCTTTTCCAGTTCAACGGACTGTGAGATCAAGGGCGGTGCGGACGGATGATACCCGCCGCCGAGGGCGCCCATCAGCACGAGGCAGCAAATCATCATGACATAGGTTTGTGAAAGCCCCACCAGCAAGCCCGCCGCCGCCACGCCGGAAATTCCCAGGGTGATCAGTTTGCGCGTGTCGAGCCGGTCGGCAAGCCATCCGGAAGGCAACTGGGCCATGCCGTAAGATAGTGTAAAGGCGGACACGACCCATCCCGACTGGGTGTAATCCAGATGGAAGCTGTCGCGGATAAACGGCATGAGCGGCACGGTCAGCGCCGTCAGGACGTGATGGCTGAAATGGGCCAGGACGAAAAGGGGGATTAAACCTAAGGAAAAAGGTGAGATGCCTTTTTTTTGTTTGTCCATTGTCGTCTTGCCTTGAGGGGCTAATTTTACAAAAGCAGGGACGAAGCAAGGGTGGGGACAGATTTCAAATCTGTCCCCACTATGTGACCGTCATTCCGGTGAAGAAACCGTGTGACAATAGAAAAAATTGTCATTCCGAATCACGCAGCGGCGTGATGAGGAATCGGAAGTTATTCATATGATGCTTTAGATCCCTCTCCTTGTTCGGGACAAGGATTTCTCCCTTCGGTCGAAATGACAAAAAAGCGAATTGTGACACAGTCTCGAAAGACGGAATCCAGATATTTTATCGTCCCGCATCCCAAACCGGCGTCTGGGACGACAGGGCCTATTTTCCTTGCGGTCACGACACCATGGAAAATCCGCCGCTGGCGCTCAGGGTCTGGCCGGTGATATGCCTGGCCCACTCCGATGCCATGAAAACAACGGGTCTTGCGGAATCCTCCGGTTCCGCCAGTCGCCGCAACGGGTATATCTTCAACTGGGATTCCTCCCGTTTCGCAAAGGCGACAGGATCTGCAGCCCTGGAGGCCTCGCGGCTCTTTGAGATCCTCTCCGTCAACGTCGCTCCGAAGGAGACGCCGTTGATATTGATGTTGTACCGGCCCACTTCCTTGGCGATGGCCTTCTGCCACGCAACGATCCCGCCTTTTGCCGCCGAATAACCGGACATGAAAGGTTCGCCGATCCTGCCGGCGTCCGAAATGCAATTGACAATCTTTCCATATTTCTGTTCGATCATCCCGGGAAGAACCGCCCTTGTACAGTTCATGGTTCCGTACAGGCACAGATCGATCGGATAGTTCCACTCGTCCTTTTCCTGTTCGACGAACGGGCGAGGCTTCTTGCCGGCCTCCCAGTTGACGCCCCGGCCGGCATTATTGATAAGAATGTCCACACGGCCGAACTCTTTGACGGCGGCGGCAACCATTTCGTTGGCGAATGCCTGGTCCGCGACATTTCCGACACAGGCCAGAGATTTCACGCCCTTGGCCCTGACTTCATCGGCAACCCTGTCTGCGGCTTCCTTTACGACATCGTTAATGACCACATGGGCCCCTTCCTCGGCCAAAATCAGGGCAATCATCCGGCCGATTCCGGCGCCTGAACCGGTCACAATGGCGACCTTGTCCTTCAAGCCTAAATCCATAATGTATCTCCTTTCTCCTCATTGTCGTGATTTATATCGTGCGAATAATCGCTGATAGGTCGGTGCTATCTGATATAGTAAAGATCATCGGGCAAGTCAAAGACTTTCTGTCTATAAATGGACGCCCAGGTTCAGGGCTTGACGGTCGATGGCGAGGGGCGCCGACAGGTGAATGAGCTCCCGGAGCGTGATCCTGAAGGGGTGGTATACAAGCATAACGTCGTCGGCCGTTGCTTTGATATTGGCGAGTTTGGGATACATGCGGCGCTTGTCCGTTATGACGCAGGCGAGGGTGATCATCATGCTTTCCACGGCTTCCGTCATGGGCAATGTTGCCGAATGGACGGAAGCGCCGCCGAAGGACTCGTTCAATTCGACGGGAGGCTGCAGAAGGGTCATCTGGCGGGCAAGCCTGATAAACAATGCCGGATTTACTTTGAAAGCCGGCGACCAGAAATATACGGGTTGCGTTTCGTAGGCAGGCTGCACGGCCTTCGGCAGGTTGGCCGCACGGATCAAATCGGCGTAGGAGGAAAGCGTGATCCCTTCACAACGGGGCGTCATGCGCCAGAAAGGGAGGTACATGACCGCATCCTTCGACGTGTTGGGCATGACGGAAAAAGGAACCGGTTCAAATGTATCTTTCGGGCAGTTCCACACGGAGTCGCAATTCCTGCAGGTCATGACGACGGCATTCTTTTCGCCTTCCAGGTCCCACCCGCAGCGGGGGCAAAGAGTTGAAACAAAACGGATCTGCCAGTTCGGCGGTTTTGCGTCCGACAGCAGAATCTGCATTTCCTCCTCCCGCCATGGAAGTATCGGTTTTCTGGTGAAGGCGTCATACAGGATGTCTTTTTCGATATAACCGGGCGAGTAAATCAGACTGATCACTTCTCCAATAACCGTGTGATAAAAAACTGCACTTTCCGGCATGGCGGCATCCCCCATGATGTCTTTGTCGCTCATCAGTCCCGCAACGAGCAAATCTGCCATCAGAGACCGTCCCAGTGTGACAATGGGTCCCGCTTTTTCGATATTCTTCATGATCTCGGTAAAAACCATGTCTGTCTTCATGATCTTTTCCGGGCTGGCAGCATCTATCATTTTGTCCATATTCTTCATGATTCCCGCAGATGACATGTTCGCCTGCAGGAACCGTCCCGGCATATCGGGCGATGTGAACTTCAGATTCATCACCTGGGGCCTCAAACCTAATGAGGCTGGGAGTTTCTTGTTATCCACGGCAAGGCTGTTGATGTCGATGAAACGGGGGGCAACTTCGCGCGCCTGGACTAAAAAACCGTTGCCCTTCAGCCGCCAGTAAGGAATATAAACCAGGTCGGCGGAATTGATTGCAGCAATGGGGATATGATAGCGGAAGTGATCGGGCGTGGTGAGATAAAGCCGTGTCCGGCAAAAGGGGCAAAACAGCAGACGGTCCGCTTCATCGAGAATGACCGGCGCGCCGCACTGGGGACACTGATGCTCTATTTTCCAGTTATATTCGTTCACCGCACTGATTACAGAACGTGGCGTTGGTTAAGTTGTCGTGGCCGCACTTGGGGCATTTTTTCTGCTCCGGTTTTGCTTCGACGGGCCGGCCGCACTGATGGCAGAACTTGGCATCCGGCGCGAGCTGCGCGCTGCACTGAGGGCACTGCTGAAATACCAGGATTTGGCGCCCGCAGTGGGAGCAGAATTTTGCCTTCCGTCCGATGGGCTTGCCGCAGTCCGGGCATTTCACTGTTTCTGCCGGGGCGGATGACGTCCCCCCGCCGCCCTTGAAGGCCTCGGCAAACATGGCGGGCATCATGAATCCCATACCCATCCCCAGCCCGGCGCCCGCTTCGCCCTGGTTCTGCGCAGCCGATTCCATGGCCATGGCGGCTTTCATTTTGATGAGTTTGTCAAGATCGTCGAACACGCCGAGGCGGCTCTTGTCGTCGATGGCCTTCTGGACCTCCGGCGGCGGCGTGATGGCGTTGATGTAAAGATCGGTCAGGCCGAGGCCGAACTGGCCGAGGTCTTCCTGGATGCGCTGTTTCAGGTTTTCCGACAGGTTGTTGTAGCGGGACGGCAGGTTGAAGATCGTATCGATGTCCTCGCCCATAAGGTCGTTGAATCTGGAAACAATGACCTTGCTCAGATAGTCCTCAATTTCATCGGTGGTATAGACGCCCTGGGTGCCGACGAGGCTGTTGATGAAAAGAACGGGCTGAAGGATGCGGATGTTGAACATGCCGAATGCCCGAAGCCGGATGAGACCCAGCTCCGAATCCCTGAAGGCGACGGGATCGCGGGTTCCCCACTTCAAGTTGGGAAACACCTTCATGTTGGTGAGATACACCTCTGCCCGCAAGGGGCTGGTCATGCCCCAGGGGATGCTCAGGATCTTGGTTAAAACGGGGATGTTGGCGGTTTTCAGGGTATGCCTGCCCGGGCCGATGGCGTCATAGGCCCGGCCTTTGTAAAAGAAAACGGCGGCCTGGCTTTCCCTTACGGTCAACTGGGCGCCCCATTTGATTTCGCCAGAGCCGCTCTCGGGAATCCTGTGAACCAGCTCCCTTCCCGATTCGTCAAACCATTCAATGACTTCCAGAAAAATGACGTTGTTTGTGCCCATCGTTTCCATCGTCCTTTCTTTTTTAAAGTGAGAGTGCAGGCTAAAGATACGAATAATGAGCGTCAATTTCAAGAGATATTATCATGGTGCCGGCCCCTTTCATCCGACGGCATGCAACCCGGTCATGTGGGGTTATGGTGCATCAACTCTTGAAACCAAGGTATTTCATAAAGGTGCAGACTTGAAAAACACGACTTTTCAAGACCCGGCGCCATTGACATGCTAAAATAATTCTTTCATCTTTCAAAGGGAATGTATAAAAGGTTGAATGCTCGCACCCATTGGAGGCATTGACACTGGAAAATGCCGCAAACTACAGATATTTGAGGCAGATTTGCGGAATGACAAGCCGTTCCCCGACACGATTGTGCATGGAAGAGCAGCCGTCTGACAAGTTGCCCGAAATAATTGGCGTCAAGCCATAACCCATGAGAAAGGAAAACCGCCATGATTGAGTTCACTTTGACGAACGAACAAAAAGCATTGCAGGAACTGGCCCGAAATTTTGCACAGAAAGAGATTGTCCCCATTGCGATCAAATATGACCAGGAGCCTTTTGATCCGGCAGAAATTCTGCAAAAAGCTCACAAGGCGGGCGTGATGAATATGACCACGCCCAAACAATACGGGGGGCACGGCCTGGGGCTTCTGGATGCTTCGTTGATGACGGAAGAACTCAATGCCGGCTGCGCCGGCATCGGCGGAATGATCAGCATCAATTCGCTGGCCTGCGGCCCTATCCTGATCGGCGGGTCGGACGAGCAGAAGAAACGATTCATTTCCCCCCTCTGCGAGTCCGGTAAAACCGCTTCCTTTGCCCTGACGGAAAGAGAAGCCGGGTCTGATGCCGCAGGCGTTAAAACAAAAGCCGTCCGCAAAGGCGATGCCTATGTCTTAAACGGCCAGAAATGCTTCATCACCAACGCCGGTTTTGCAGCGCTCTATACGATATTTGCCACCACCGATCCGGCGAAAGGCACCAAGGGCATTACGGCTTTTGTCGTGCCGCGCGAGACGCCCGGCCTGTCCATCGGCAAGGTGGAAGATAAAATGGGTCAGCGGGCGCTTAACGTCGCGGAAGTCAACCTGGACGATGTTATTGTTCCCGCCGCGAATGTTCTGGGCGCGGAGGGTCAGGGATTCAAAATCGCCATGGAAACCTTGAACGAGGGCCGTGTCAACATCGCCACCACGGCGCTGGGAATTGCCCGTGCGGCTTTGGAGGCGTCCATTGCCTACGCAAAAGAACGGGTCCAGTTCGGCCAGCGCATTGGTAATTTCCAATCCATCAATTTTCTGCTCGCCGATATGGCGGCGGCTGTCGATGCGTCGCGCCTCCTCACCTGGTACGCCGCGTCGCGCTGCGACCAGGGATTGCCTTTTGCACGGGAGGCCGCTCAGGCAAAACTGTTCGCCTCCGATACGGCCATGTGGGTCGCCACCAACGCCGTTCAAATCCACGGCGGCTATGGTTACATCAAGGGGTATCCGGTGGAAAAACTGATGCGCGACGCCAAACTGACGCAGATTTACGAAGGAACCAACCAGGTCAACCGCATCGTCGCCGGCGGCGCCTTGATGCGCTGACAGAGGCAATGACGCGATAGGAGAATACAGGAGTCGGAAGAGAGAATACGGAAGAAAAACAATATGCCGGTTATTCCGGCTCCTGACGGCTATCTCCTGTATTCTCATGCTTCGTTTTGTCTGTGGCGGGCATGAGGGTTAGTACGATACGGCCATTTTCTTCAGGACGTTGTCGGCGATCCAATGGGGGTCCCACCATTCCTTGGGATCGACAAACTGACCGCCCACAAGGATCGAAAAGTGCAGGTGATCGCCTCCGGCAAGTCCTGAAAGGCCGGAATTACCGATGACATCGCCTCTTTTCACCTGGGCGCCGTTTTTGGTTGTAATGCTGCTCAAGTGGCCATAGAGACTGGAAAGACCAAATCCGTGGTCGATGATGACCGTATTGCCGTAAATCCCCAGATTGTCCGCAAAAACAACGACGCCGTTATTGGCCGCTTCAATGGGGGCCTGCTGTGTGGAGGCGAGATCGACGCCCATGTGAATGCTTTCCCCGAAACCCTTGCCGCCGTAAAGATATATCCGCTTATCGCCGAAGAGGGCCATGGGCGCGCTGTTTTTCATTCTCAGGAACGCATCCTGCCAGAGTTGCCGGGGCATAGAATGCTTAACGGCGGTCTGGATGATCTTAAAGTTATCCTCCCGCATTTTTGTATTGACGTAAATGTACGTGTCGAGAAGCGTCTTGTCTCTCAGCTCAGGAACGGCGGCCTGAAACTCCGGCATTTTTTGCCGGAGAAAATTATCCGACGTTTCCATCTTGTCGCTGCGGAATTTTTTGGCCATCAGCAGATAGGGCAGGGCGACGGACGCCTTGTTGCCCGCCTGGTCGGAAGCGACAACCCTGATCCGGGCGCCTGCCGTTCCGGCATCGATCGGCACGGCAAAATAGGAAATCATGCAAGGTTTCCCGCCGATGGTGACCGGATAACCCTTGAAGAAATAATCATTTACCTCCACGCCGCTCATGGGTACCGCTTCCGATGTGCGGTAAACGATCACGCCGGTTCCGCCCGGGCTGATATGGTTGACCGGATTGAGGAGAAATATCTGGGGCGGCGTCAAATCGATGGTAATCTGCCGTTCGTAAACAGTCTGATTTTTAAAAAATGAATGATCGACAGCCGTGACGGTAAGCGTGGCGTCACCACTGCGAAACTTCAGGCTGTAGGCGTTGACGGGGACAGACAGGATATACGGCGATTTGCCTTTCTCGGGAAAGGCCATGGCCGATATAACAGCTGCCTTCCCGTCCTGCTTGAGGCTGACGGTTATCTTGCTGAGGCCGCTCTTTTTATCGATAAACGTAACAGGCAGGACGGTTTGAGCGCCGATGGCGGTTACATCCTGATCGACTTGGATTTGAGGTTTTTCAATCTCCAGCCAGGTATTGAACAGCCACCAGCCGACCGAAAGGAAAGCGATGATCATCAGGGCCATGACGATGTATACGGATTTTTTCACAATAGCGCCTCGGATATGATGTATTTTGGCTTTTCGCTATAATGCTTTTAAGATCGATTTGCAAGGCAAAAACATGCCGGGAAAAAAGGAATATTACATGAGTTCTGTAATTGCAGGAAATGGAATTCCCTTTTATAACCCTATTAACTCCTTGCTCTTTTTTTATTCAATTGTTATATTCACGCATCAATCATGATGAAGGTTATCAGGGGGGAAGATGCTGAAAAATAAAAACATTCTGATCGGTATCACCGGCGGCATTGCAGCCTATAAAGCGGCGGAACTGACGAGGGCGTTTATTAAAAAAGGCGCTCACGTCAAGGTAATTATGACGAAAAACGCTGCGGAGTTCATCACGCCGCTGACGCTCCGGACCCTTTCCCGAAATCCTGTTTATATGGATATGTTTTCCCTCACCGGCGACTTTTCCATCGCTCATATCTCCCTTGCCAGGGAGGCGGACGTCGTTGTCATCGCCCCGGCAACGGCCAATGTCATCGGGAAAATTGCGGGAGGCCTGGCAGACGATCTTCTGACGACCTCCGTTATGGCCACAACGGCGCCTGTCCTGATCTGCCCCGCCATGAATACCAACATGTATGAAAATCCCATCGTTAAAGGAAATCTGGCGAAGTTGGCTGAAAACGGCTATCGGATCCTGGAGCCTGCATACGGCGAATTGGCTGAAAGAACGGAAGGCGCCGGCCGATTGCCGGAGGTACCGGAGATTGTCGATGAGGTCGAATCAATCCTCACGGCAAAAGATCTGGCGGGTGAAAAGATCATTGTTACCGCCGGTCCGACGCAGGAGCCTTTCGATCCCGTGCGGTTTATCACGAATCATTCATCGGGGAAGATGGGGTATGCCGTGGCTGCCATGGCCCGGCGCCGCGGGGCGGACGTTGTGTTGATCAGCGGCCCGACGGCATTGCCGAAACCCCGGGGCGTCAAATTCATCCCGGTCACAACGGCCCTGGAGATGCGTGATGCCGTCATGAAGCATCTCAAGGACGCCACGGTGGTAATCAAAGCGGCGGCAGTGGCCGATTACCGGCCCGCAACACGCGCCGCGTCGAAGATCAAGAAAAAAGAAGGCCCCCTGGAAATCATGCTGGAGCGAAATCCCGATATCATTGCGGAGATCGGCAAAAAGAAAGGCCGGCGCGTCGTCGTCGGATTTGCCATGGAGACGGACAATCTCATTGAAAACGCCGCCGCGAAGCTGAAAAACAAGAATATGGATTTGATCGTCGCCAACGATTTGAACCAGGAAGGGGCCGGTTTCCAGACGGATACAAACGTGATCACGATCCTCGACAGGAAGGGGGGAAGGGAAGCCCTTCCGCTCCTCGATAAGACGGAAGTCGCCGACAGGATTCTCGACCGGGTCAAGAAGATTCTATAAACGCGCGAAAAAACAGATAGCGTCATGGGCCGGTAAGCAGGGGTCAGGGACCGGGAGCCGGGCGTCGGGAAGCAGGGGGTCAGAATGTGATTTATTGCATGTCTTGCGGCATTTAAGCGGATGGGTGGCGTTTTACGGGGTTTTAAAATGGCTGAAGAACAGGATCTGAGATTAGAGTTGCTCGATATTGTAAGGTCGCTCAAGACATATGTCCGGGCATATCCGCATGCCTGCGGGAATATCCATGCCGCCGACAGGCCGGAAGTCCGCGGCTCTGCCAAGTCTTTTCCGACGGCGGCAGAGAAGGAAGCGGTTGCCGCCCGTGATCGATCCCTTACCCTTGAAGCGGTGAGGGCGGACATGGGCGACTGTCAAAGATGTCATCTCGGCAAAATGCGAACGAACCTCGTTTTCGGAGAAGGGAATCCCCATGCGGAGCTTGTCTTTGTAGGCGAGGCGCCGGGGGGCGATGAAGACAGGCAGGGCAGGCCCTTTGTCGGCCGTGCCGGACAGCTGTTGACGAAAATCATTGCCGCTATGGGATTGACGAGGCAGGATGTCTATATCTGCAACATCTTAAAATGCCGTCCTCCCGGCAACCGGAATCCTGAGCCCCATGAGATCGCGGCCTGTGAGCCTTTTTTGGTCAGGCAATTGGAGGCGATAAATCCCAGGGTCATCTGCGCTCTGGGCGCCTTTGCGGCGAAAACCCTTCTTAAAACCGATGTTCCCATCACGCTTCTGAGGGGCAAATACCACGATTATCACGAAATAAAATTGATGCCGACCTATCACCCGGCATATCTTCTGCGCAATCCCGGCGCCAAAAAACAGGTTTGGGAGGATGTGCAGGTGATCATGAAAGATTTGGGGTTGAATAACAAAAACGGACCGGACATGTAATCTCTTTTTTTCAGGGAGGCATTAGGATGAGGAAACAATGTATTAAGAATGCCGCATTCATCAGTTTCTTTCTCATATCTTTCGTCCTGCTCTGGAATTCCACAGCGATGAGCGAGCAAAAGAGACCGGTCTACAACGTCATTCACGTCAGTGCCGCCATCACGCCGCCCGTCGCGGAATATATCAACCGGAATCTTGAGGAATCCGTTGCGGAAGGCGTCGATGGACTCATCATTCTGCTTGATACGCCGGGCGGTCTGGATCTGGCCATGCGGGACATTGCCAAAGCACTCTTGAATTCGCCCATCCCCGTTTTTGTGTATGTCCACCCGTCAGGCGCCCGCGCGGCGTCTGCCGGCGTCATCATTACCGTCGCCGCCCATGTTGCCGCCATGACGCCGGGGACGAATATCGGAGCGGCCCATCCCGTGGCCATCGGCGTCGGAGGCGGCGGAGAAAACAAAACCATGATGGAAAAATCGGCAAACGACGCCGTTGCCTATGTAAAAAGCATTGCAAAAAAACGGGGGCGCAACGAAGAATGGGTGGAAAAATCCGTCAGAAAGAGCGAATCCATCACCGCTGAAGAGGCCCTGAAACTCAAGGTGATCGATTATGTCGCCGAAGATGTGGAGCGTTTGCTGGCGCAGGCGGACGGCAAAAAGGTCGAGACGGCAACGGGGATAAGGATTATCCGGACCCAAAACGCCGTTCTGATTGAAAAAAAGATGGGAACGCGGCAGCGCATCCTGGCGGCGGTAAGCGATCCCAACATTGCATATATCCTTCTGCTCATAGGGCTTGCAGGTCTTTATTTCGAATTGGCGCACCCGGGCGTCATCCTTCCGGGAGTCATCGGCGGAATATCACTGATCCTCGCCTTCTTTGCCCTCCAGACGCTGCCTGTCAACTATGCGGGAATTCTTTTAATTCTTTTCGGCATCATTCTTTTTATCGCTGAAATCAAGGTGGTCAGTCACGGACTGCTGTCTGTCGGCGGGATGGTCTCACTCGTCATGGGTTCTCTTTTGCTCTTTGATTCGCCCGATCCTGCGCTCCGCGTATCATTTAAGGTATTGATTCCGGCGGTGTTTATGGTATCGCTGTTTTTTATGGTCGTTGTTGCCCTTGTGATCAAGGCCCATACGAAAAAATCCGTTACGGGCAGGGAAGGCATGCTTACTGAAATGGGCGAGGCCCTGACGGATATCCGTGAGACGGGCAAGGTGCTGCTCCTTGGCGAATACTGGGATGCCTTCAGTGATCAATGGGTGGATAAGGGGAAGAAAGTCAAAGTCATTCATGTTGACGGTTTAAAGCTTAAGGTCGAAGAAATCCAGTCGCAGTAAAGGAGGATAAAATGACGCTGAACATTATTGGTGGAGCGGTTGTATTGGTGATTATGTTTCTGGCAGCGGCGATCCGCATAATGAACGAGTATGAAAGGGCTGTCATCTTTCGTCTCGGAAGGATCATCGGCGCCAAAGGTCCCGGGCTGATCATTCTGATTCCGGTTGTCGATCGGATGGTCAGAGTGGATATGCGGACGATTACGATGGATGTGCCGCCTCAGGATGTTATTACCCGCGATAACGTTTCCATCAAGGTCAACGCCGTGATTTATTTCCGCGTCGTTAATGCCAATGCGGCGGTGATCAATGTGGAAAACTTTCTGTATGCGACCTCCCAGCTTGCCCAGACGACGCTGCGGAGCGTTTGCGGACAGGTGGAACTGGACGAAATCCTCTCGGAGCGGGAGAAAATCAATCTGAATTTGCAGGAAATCCTGGATCGGAGCACCGACGCCTGGGGGATCAAGGTGTCCCACGTAGAGGTTAAGCAAATCGACCTGCCCGAAGAAATGAAGCGCGCCATTGCCAAGCAGGCGGAGGCGGAGCGGGAACGGCGGTCGAAGGTCATCAACGCGGAAGGCGAATTCCAGGCTGCTGTAAAGCTGGTGGAAGCGGCGAAGCTGATGGAACCGCAGCCGATGGCTTTGCAGCTTCGCTACCTTCAGACGCTGAACCAGATTTCAGCAGAGAACAATTCGACGACCCTGTTTCCCATACCCATCGACTTGTTCAAGCCTTTTTTGAAACTGGCGGAAAAATAAAGAAAGGAGGATGATAGTGTGACTCATAAACCGGGAAGCTCAAAACGTATCATAACGGGAGGAATGATTCTCATTGCCCTGGGCGTTCTTATCTATCTGCACAGCGTGACCGATTACACCCTCGGCAAAACCTGGCCTGTCCTGTTGATCGTTATCGCAATAGGCAATTTGATCCAGTCGGCTAAAGATATAGGCGGATGGATCATCGGCGCGGTCGGCGTATTCTTTCTTTTGAAGGAGATGTTTTATATCGATTTCAGCGCAGTCGGCATCTATGTCCTGCCGCTGCTGCTGATCGTCCTTGGCGCATTCGTGATTGCCAAACATGCGAGAAAAGCCGGATCATGACCGCAACAAGGAATCACGACCTGCCTCAGGCAAAGCCACAACCGAAAACCCTGGTAATCTCGGATTTTGACGGGACCGTTTCCACCGTCGATATCGGCAACAGGGTTTTTAACCGGTTCACCGGCGACCGGTGGAACGATATCGACCGTCGATACGTCTTGGGAACGGTGGGATCGAAGGAGGCGTATCTGGCAGGTGCGCCTTTTTTTTCGGGGGACCGGGCGGAGGTCCTGGCCTATTGTCTGGAGACGGGGAAAATCGATCCCTCGTTTTCAGACTTTTATCGTTTCTGCCGGGTCAACAACTTTGATTTGATTATTGCCTCGGATGGGCTTGATTTTTATATCGAAGCCTTTCTTGCGGCCCACGGCCTGTCCGGCATCGCATTTTTTTCGAATCGGGCCGTTTTTGAAAACGGAGGCAAGCTGTCCGTGTCTTTTCCCTACGCGAGTGAGGCATGCGGAAAGTGCGGCACATGCAAAAAAGCCATTCTTGAGAACCGTCGACCGGCATACGACCGGATCATTTATGTAGGCGACGGCACCTCGGATGTCTGTCCCTCAAAAAAAGCCGATCTTGTCTTTGCAAAAAGGGTTTTGTACGAAAAATGCGTTGAGGATGAGACGCCCTGCATCCGGTTTGAAAACTTCCGTGATGTTCAGCTGTACCTTTCCGATCATAAAAAATGACAGATGAGTGATCTTATGCGTAAACGGCATCGATGCGGCATCCTTTTTCTATGGGTTCTGGGGATATTGTGTTTCTCCTCGATTGCTTCCGGCATTGATCTGAAGAAAAAAATTATCAGAACAAAATTGAAAAACGGAATAACCGTCCTCATGCTGGAGCGTCATGTGAGTCCGACGGTTTCTCTGTATATCCGTCATCGCATCGGAGCTTTTGATGAGGCAAAGGGCGAAAGCGGCGCCGCCCATTTGCTGGAACACATGATGTTTAAGGGGACCAAGACCATCGGCGCAAAAAATTATGCAGCGGAAAAGAGGATGCTGGATGCCGTTGAAAGGACCGGCGATGCCCTGGATCGGGAAAGAAAAAAGGGCCCGGAAGCGGATGATAACATCCTCAGAGACCTGACGGCTCAATTGAAAAAATTACAGGAAGAAACAAAGCAATATTATATCCCTAATGAAATAGACCGCCTGTACACCGGAAACGGCGGATTGGACATGAATGCCTCGACAGGTCATGATTTGACGACATATAAAATCAGTTTGCCGGCCAATTATATTGAGTTGTGGGCGAGAATTGAAGCAGACCGCATGCAGAATCCTGTTTTCCGCGATTTTTATACGGAACGCGACGTGGTCATGGAAGAAAGACGGCAGCGGGTTGAATCCAGTCCGACCGGCAAATTTCATGAGCAATTCATGAAGACGGCATACCAGGTCCATCCCTACGGGCGGCCCGTCCTGGGTTGGCCGGATGATCTGATGCGTTTGAGCCCGGCTGTGATTAGAAATTTTTTCCAGAAGTATCAGGATCGACGAAAAACCGTCATTGCCGTTGTCGGCGCTATCAAGCCGCGGGAAACGCTGAAACTGCTTGAGAAGTATTTCGGTTGTCTGCCGTCCCGCAATGAAGCGCCGAAGGTCGACCCTGTGGAACCGGTGCAGATGGAAGAAAGAAGGGTAGAGGTCTTCTTCAAAGCCAGTCCCATGATGATGATCGGTTTTCACAAACCCGCGGCGCCGGCTTATCATGACTACGTTTTCGACGTCCTGGAAACCATGCTCACCCGAGGGCGGACCAGCCGGTTATACAGTTTGATGGTGACGAAGATGCAGATTGCCGAATCTGTCGGAGCGGTCAACGGGGCGCCGGCCATGATGCATCCCAACCTCTTCACCATTTCCGCCAGGCCCCGGCATCCTCACACGAATGCCGAGTTGGAGGAGACCATCCTGAAGGAAATAGAAAAGATCAAGACGCAGCCGATTTCCGATCTTGAAATCGCCAAAGCAAAAAATCTACTAAAAATGGAATTTCTCAGAGGATTCGATTCGGATCAGAAAATCGCTTCGAATATATCGTATTACGAATGCATCATGGGCGATTACCGGTATATCTTCAACTACCTGAACATTATCGACATCGTTTCAGCGGAAGCCATAAAAGAAGCGGCGCAAATTTATTTAACGAAAGAAAACCGAATCGTCGGCGTGTTAACGGAAAAAAAGGATTAAAAAAGGCGCTGGTACCATGGAAAAAGCAAAAATTCAACAGGCCATAGGCACATTTTTATCCTGGTTTTTTTTGATGATGGCAGCCTTTTTCCCCTGGCCGGCCTCGGCGGTGGATTTCCGGTCTCTTCCCCCCGACAAGATCTATTTCCCGCCGCTTACATTCGACCTTGTTGAGCCTCAGCGGCTGGTCCTGGATAACGGACTGGTCATCTATTTTTTAGAGGATCATGAACTGCCCCTGATCAATATCCGGGCTTTGGTGAAAACGGGAACCATTTATGATCCCGTGGGCAAGGAAGGGGTGGCGGAATTGACCGCAGCGGTCATGAGAACCGGCGGGACAAAGAGCGCTAAAAGCGACGAAGTGGACGGCTTTCTGGATTTTCTGGCCGCTCATGCGGCGATTTCCATGTCCCGTGATTCATGTCAGATAAATTTTTCCATTGCCAAAAATGATTTTGGCGAAGGACTCGAAATCCTTTCACAAATTCTTATGCAACCGGCTTTTGAACCCCAAAAGTATGATCTTGCCGTGGAATTGAAAAAAGAAGATTTGCGCAGACTCAAAGATAATCCGCAGAGACTTGCTTTTCGCGAGTTTAATCGCTTGATCTATCAGGGCGATCCGTGGGGCCGCTTTTCCACGCAGACATCCATTGCCAATATTGTAAGAGAGGATTTAATCAGCTTTCACAGCCGTTTTTTCCGGCCCGATAATATCATTTTTGCCGTGTCGGGAGATGTTTCCAGGGTACAGCTGATCGAAAAATTCCGATTATCTTTCGGAGCCTGGCAGAAAGGCGAAAAAATTGAACCGGTGCCCATGCCTCATCTAAAAACAGCCCCCGGTGTTTACTGCCTCCACAAAGACATGCCCCAGTCCATCATTATTACAGGTCAGTTCGCACCGGGGAAAAATGATTCGACGGATTATTTCGCATCGACGCTGCTCGATTTTGTCACCGGCAGCGGCGGCTTTGCGTCCAAGATTGTCGGCGCCGTCCGCAGCAGCCGGGGGCTGGCATACAGCGCCGGCAGTTATTACCGCGCCAGACCCGACTTTGGTGTTCTGGGCGCTTACGCATTTACCAAAACGGTCTCGACCATGAAAACGATGGGACTTATCCATACGGTTCTGGATGAGGTTCGCCGCGGCGCCGTTACGGAAGAAGAGCTTGCCTGGGCTAAACGATCCATCAACAACGGCTTCATCTTTTCTTTTACGACGCCCGACTCGATCCTCTGGCAGCAAATCAACAATGAATATGACAGGTTGCCCGCTGATTTCCTCGTCAGCTACTGCAATAAAATATCCAGTGTGAATATTATCGACATAAACAGGATGGCGGCAAAATATCTGGACAAAAAAAACAATGTCGTCCTGATCCTGGGCGACTGCGGGAATCTTGATGAGTCCGAGGACAAAACGACCAGGCCTGTTTTAATAACACTGCCCGATTGAATTAAAAGGCAGCCCTCAGAGCTTTTTGCTTCCCGATGGATGCGTTATTGAACGGCGTTTTGTATTTTTCCCGTTTATGACCCTGCTTTTATGTGAACAGCTTCTCCCGTTCCAATTGAGATCTTTGCACAACTATGTAAAACCAACAATTTTGTCATTCCGTGCAAGCAAAGCGCGACACGGAATCCAGTAATTTCAATAGCTTCTGGATACCGGCTTCCGCCGGTATGACGAAACGAGGAGTTGTGCAAAGGCCTCCACTTATACAGAGGGCACGGGAGGGGTTTCCTTATTTGGCTGTGTTTGCCCAGGCATGGACGTCAGCCCTGTTTCGCCGGTCTTTCGGGTATTTTACTGTTGAAAATTTCAATCTGATTGCCCTCGGGGTCCATGACCATATAGACGATGTTCTTTGCCACGACGCTCATAGACGAGCCCTGGCTGTGAATGTGTTCGGCCAGCGCACGGGCGTTCGGCACTTCGATGACGATGCGGCTGAAGGCGTTATAGCCTGGAGGGCGCATGCTGGTCATGAGCGGAAGGGCGGCCGTATTGCCGCCCGGCGTTACCATGACGTACTCAAAAATCACGCCGTCCCGTTCGTAGATTCTGTGAACCTTCATGCCGAACATGGTCTCGTACCATTTCCGCTGGGCTTCGAGATTATTGACGTAAAGAGCCATGCCGGCGAGGCGCACCGGCAGCAGTTCGGGGGGCGGCGCCACCCAGTCCCGAGTCGGCATGACGGTTTTAGACGGCGATGTCTCCGTGGCCGGTATGACCACAGGCATGGCCGGGCTCGTTCCCTCCGGAGCGGCGATCAATGCCAGTCCCAGTGCAGCTAAAGAAATATCCATCATGTTTTTCCTCCTCACAAGGGAATTGATTATTTCTCATCAAGAACCTGCCGCACCTTCTTGGAAAGATCGGCAAGATTGAAAGGTTTTTGTATAAACCCTTTGCAGCCGCGATCCATGATGGTTTTGGCCTGTCCGTTGATGCTGTAACCGCTGGAAAGAAGCACTTTCACATGAGGATGGATTTGTTTCAACCGGTCGAAAGTCTCTCCGCCGCCCATTTCCGGCATGATCATATCGAGAATGACGAGATCAATCCTGTCCCGGTCACGGCGGTATATATCAAGGGCGTCTTTTCCGCTTGCGGCTGTGATCACGCGGTAGCCCAGGCTCTCCAGAAGTGCGCGTCCGATTTCCACGATTTCCACCTGATCATCCGCAAACAGAATCGTTTCCGTGCCGCTGAGAGGACGGACGCTGAAAGCAGCCTCTTTCTTTACGGTGCTCCCCGATACGGGAAGGTAAATATTTAAGATGGTTCCTTCACCCTTTTCACTGTATATGTTGATGATACCGTTATGGTTTTTAATGATTCCGTATGCCGAGGCAAGGCCCAGGCCCGTGCCACGGCCCATTTCCTTGGTGGTGAAAAAGGGGTCGAACGCCCGCTTCTGGGTGGCCTCATCCATGCCTGTTCCCGTGTCGGTAACGGATATCTTGACGAACTCGCCGGCGGCGATTCCATAAGGTTCGACATAATTCTCATCGAGGCGGACATTTTTGGTCTCCACATACAAATCTCCGCCGCCCGGCATGGCATGACCTGCATTGACATAAATATTAAGGAGAACCTGTTCGATTTGACTCTGATCCACCTCGACCGTCCATATCCCTTCCTGAAAAATCTTATGAATAAGGATATCCTTGTTGGTCCTTCCGAACAATTCCAGGCCGTCTTCGATCAGTTGATTTACATTGGTGGGATTGACTTCATACTTTCCGCCTCTCGCCGTGCCGAGCAACTGCTTGGTCAGTTCCGCCCCGCGCTGAACCTGATGTTCGATGTTTTTAAGTCTTCCGTAATGGGAGTGATCGGCGCCGATATCGAGCAACAATAAAGACGCATTGCCCTGAATGGTCATAAGAAGGTTATTAAAATCATGGGCAATGCCGCCTGCCAGTGTTCCCATGGCCTCCATTTTTTGGGCCTGAATGAGCTGGGTCTCTGCTTTTTTCTGGGGGGTGATGTCCTTGAGAAAGTTCAGGGTGGCCGGTTTTCCTTCCCAGACAATATCAATGGTTGTCAGTTCAACCCAAAGGGTTTCGTCATTCCTGTTCAGTAATCTGAAAGAATAAGTATCGCGCTGTTTTCCGCTTTTCTTCTTCTTTTGCTGCCGTTCGACGATTTCCTTCCGATCCCTGGGATGGATCAGGCTGGCAAACGGCATACTCGACAATTCATCCGTCGAATAGCCGGTAAATTCCTCCGTCCGGCAATTTGAAAAAGTTATAACGCCGTCATTTACGACATAGATGCAGTCGTGGGCATTTTCCACGAGCAGGCGATATTTCTCTTCGCTCTGCTGGAGGGCCCTTTCCGCCATGATCTGCTGCGTCCGGTCACGAACCATGCCGTGAAATCCAATGGGTTTTCCCGACTCGTCTTTCATCAAATAGACAGAACTTTCAACGAGCAATAAGGATCCGTCCTTTCTCTTCAATTCGTGGTCCAATATGGTGGAGGGGATACCGGTTTTGTATACCTCATTATACTTTTCAAAAAGAATTTTTGCCGTTTCCGGATCGGAATAATCCCGGTAATTCATCCCCACCATTTCCTCGGGGGTGTATCCGTATAATTTGCACAAGGCGTTATTGGAATAAGTCCGGTTGCCTTTCAGGTCTAATTCAAAATAGCCCTCTTCGATGCTTTCCAGAATGTGTCGATATTTTGCCTCGCTTTCCCGGAGCGCCCTCTCGGCCAGTCTCTGATTTGTCCTGTCCCGCGATATGCCATAGAATCCGACAGGCTCTGCTGCCGCGTTTTTGAGGAGGCAGACGGACATCTCAAGAATCATCCGGGAACCATCCTGTCTGATGACCTCGTAGTCGGGCACTTCGATGGGGATGCCTGTCTGATATACTTTGGCAAAAATTCCACTCATCCGTTTGGCTTCTCTGGGAGATTCAATATTCCGGGGATCAAGGTTCAACAGCGTATCACGGGTGGAACCGGTAATTTTTAGAAGAGCGTCATTAAAAAAAGTCAATTTTCCGATAAAATCGCTTTCCCAATAGGCTTCCTCAATGGTTTCGAGGATCTGCCGATACCTTGCTTCGCTGGACAACATGGCTTCTTCGGCCTTTTTTTGTTCCGTTCTGTCTCGTACAATCCCCCGAAATCCGATGGGTTTGCCGGATGAGTTCTTCATCAAAGAGGCGGAGACCTCTATGATGATTACTGTTCCGTCTTGCCTGAGCACCTCGTAATCGATGATTGTGGCGCCGACACCGGTTCTGTAGATTTCATTGAAGATTGAAAAAACCCTTTTGGCCGTTTCAGGCGTGGTGTATGCCCGGTTATTCAAGCCCATCATTTCATCAGGGGAGCGTCCGAAAATCCGGCACAGGGAATCGTTGAAAAAATAAAAGCTTCCGGCAAGGTCGGCTTCATAATATCCTTCCTCTATGGTCTCCAGGATATTGCGATACCTCGATTCGCCTTTGAGAAAGTCGACGTCCGTCTTATGAAATGCGGAAAGCTTTCGCTCCAGATCCTGAACCTTTTTCTCCAGGTCTTCATACGTTGGTTTTTCGCCCATATGGTTCTTTGGTTATCCCCCTGATGAAGATATTTTAGGCTTCTGCGAACAACTGAAAAGAGCTTCTAATGATATGATAAGAAAAAAGCAAGTTAATAATCAAGGGATTAGAGGAAATCGTTGCTTTCGGATCAGAATAACTTTAAGCCGACGCATGCAGGACGCTGCCGTCGGCATAAAGTCTGGATGCTTGGTGGGTCAGCCTTTTTTGGAGGCCGGTCTTTCCGGCAATTTGCTGTTGAATATTTCAATCTGGTTGCCTTCGGGGTCGATGACCATGTAAACGATGTTTTTCGCGGCAATCAGCATAGACGAACGCTGGCTGTGGATATGTTCCGCCAGGGCGCGGGCGTTCGGCACTTCGAGGACGAGACGGGTGTATGAGTTGTAGCCGGGCGGTCGTATGCCCTCAGCCAATGTCAAAATGGTGCTGCCGCCCGGCGTCTCCATGATGTATTCGAAGATCCTGCCATCCCGTTCCATCGCCCGCGATACCTTAAAACCGAGCATCTTCTCATACCATTCCCGCTGTGCTTCGAGGTGGGTCGTGTATAAACAGGTAGCAGCGATACGCACCGGCAGAAGCTCTGCCGGTGTCGGAACGAGGGCCGCGCGAGACGGCCTCACAATCGTCTGAAATGTGGCGGATTCAGAAGGTTTCGTTTGTGACGTGGCCGGTTCTGATCCTTCCGGGGCGGTCATCATGATTGAACTCAAAGCGGCAAGTAAAAAATTCATAACATTTCCCTCCAAAGTAAGTATTTTTTTGGATGTTCTTCCCCTTACACCCTGTACACAGCGTAAGCACCTTTTATTCCATCACTTCTTCCCAACAAGCTTGTCTTTGGTTTGTTTAATGCTGAAGTCCAGCCAGCCGCGCTCATTGCTGTTTCGACAACGTTCGCGCAGCTCTTCAAGGGCTTTCAGTTTTGTCTGGAGCGCAATTTCATGGGTTGCATCGGCGGAAAGAGCCATGTCGCAAAGATGCAGGGCCTCGATCATGAGGCCTGCCTGAAACTTCTCCATAGCCACCCCGGCTACTTTATCGGCGCCGCCTGTCAGCTTTACGATGGCCGGGTACACCGACGAAGGGGGCTTTTCATACATCGTTGCCGGGTTTAAATCGAACCAGCCGACATAGCCTTCGTAAATGCCGCGAATCGACCAGCTCAGTTTGCCGTAGCCTTCGCCGACGTCCAACTCAGCGGGCAGCTTGATCTCATTCATCAAGGTCCAGACATCTTTGCCCGCATTCATGCCTTTGACGGTTTCGTCATGAACATACTGAACGGCATTGCGGTAGCGGGTTAGTTTCCTGACAATCTCCGCCTGGCCGATGATCGGCATGCCGTGACTCGGCAGGACAATCTCCGGTTTAAGGTCCAGAACCTTATTCAGAGAATTGATGTAATCGAGGGCCCAGCGCGGCTGCGTTCCCCTCAGCGTGTAAATGTTCGGAAATGATTCATAGTAATTGTCGCCGATAAACGCAGCCTTGTATTTCGGAATCCAGACGGTTGCGTGGTCGTACGTTTCGCCCGGCGTGCTCATGACAATGAACTTGACGCCGCCCAGCTCGAATTCGTATTTGTCCTCAAAGAAAATGGTCGGTTCAATGACAGCGCCGTAATTACCCGGCCACTCCCTTGACTTTGGTATGGGCAATGAGAATTGTGCGGCGTTGCGCAGGGCAAAAAACCCCTTCAATCGCGCCAGGTAATGCTGGAATGCTATGAAGTTCTTCTGCGCGATGATCTGTGTGCCCGGCTGTTTCCAGTGGGGAATGCCGCCGATGTGGTCGCCATGCCCATGCGTCAGGATGATGTATTTGATCGGCCCGCTGTTTTCAGCCGTCAGCAGTCTTTTGTGCCGTGCGGCATTAAACGGCATTGACGTGTCAATGATCACGTTGCCTTCAGATGTCGCAACCAGAAATGTATTGCCGAAGCCTGTCGCTTGAAATATGGCGTCATTGACCCGCAAGGCTTTTGTCTGATCCTGGCCAAAGCGCATTTCAAAAAGCGGATTCACTGAAACCGGATCTTGCTCGGCGGTTAAATACGAAATTGGACAGGCCAGCAGTGACAGTAGGATGAAAAAAACGTAGCGGATAATTTTCATATGATTCCCTCTATCGCGATCAATACTAAAACCAAAAATAAATCAGGATCAGGGCGGCAACTATCACCATCATTGACGCAGCAAACCAGAATACTTTCGCTAAGCAGGAAGCGGGGGGTGGTGTCGGCCAATCCACCTCCATAAATGTCAAATGTGAAAGCGCGCAGTTTAGGCAATCGGCCAGCCGCCGCAGTCTTTGATCGTATCGTCAATGCGCGCCATAAGGCCAATGGTTTGGTCAAGCGCCGCAACGACATGCTGGTAGTGGGTCAGATCATCATAGGTGAGCTTGCGGCCTTTGCGGTCTTTGAGCCACTTGGCGCACACCTGATAGCCGCCGACGTGAAACTCCCACACACTCTTGGGAACGCCTTCAAAATACTGCGAGGTGTTGATCCAGACGCGCCCCCTGGTGTCGCCTTGCGGCTCCGTGTAATGCACATTTTCAACGGTGCTGTCACCGGCGATGGGATAGCCCGTAATTTTCAGCCCGTGCTTTTCCATCAGGTGCAAGGCAACCAGTTCATCACCCAATGAGCAGAGCGTACGGAAAAGCTCAGGGTTAGAGGTAAGCGGCACACGCGGGAAATCCATTTTCAGAAATTCGGCATAGCGGCTGCGGTATGTTGGCGAATGAAGGACGGCATACATATAGCTGAAGATGTCTTCCGGGCCGAAGGTGTTTGTTCGGTCGCCCTTGCCGTCCTGGATAAACTGCATTGATAATTTAGCAGTAAAGTCTTCTATGAAATTTAGCGAAATGTTAGGTCTGCGTCCTTCTGGTGTATCTGTTATTATGTTTTTATCAAATAGTGTGTCTTTGGGTGGGTCTGTTGGGTAAAGGTAAAGCGGGAAGAAATAGCTCCTGTCATAGACAGTAACAATTTTGTGTTGACCACATAATAGATTCGAGACCAATACTCCAAAATTTTCCTTTGTCTGCCTGGAAGTAATTATAGACAAACTTCCTCTAAGAATATGATTGTTAACCTCTGTACGTGGCCTATCAATAAAAGATGGGTTATAGAATAGAGTTCTAAAATCAAATGGTTTGTATAAACAAGTAATAATTTGATGGTCAATATCACCGAGTTGTTTGATTGACTCTACAGCATCAACAGCGTTCCACCACGGAGTGCTTTTCAGTCCTAATGACTCGCAAATTTCTTTAGATGATAAGGTTTTGTCTTTAATAGTTTTTATTCTGTTAATAATAACTGATCTGTCTAAGTCAATAACAAAACCATCCCTAGCTGTATTCATACCACCAGAGTTAACATTCATAATGTCTTTTATTGCAAAACTATTCTGATACTCACCATACAGATGATCATTGGTATTTGTAAATAAGTATGACGGTGATTTTGGTTTGATGCGATTCCATATAGTAGAGGAAAGTTCATTTTCCCATAGCCAGTGATACTTACCTCCAGTAAGCATGTTATTTTGGCTATCCCTAAAATACACTTCACGTTTACCCCATAGGTCAGCCTGGTTAACATTGGCAAGCGCTTCGCTTCTGTTTGTGCGTTTAACAAATATCCCTATTGCAACACCTTGCATGATGTCAAAAACGTTCTTATCTTCTGAACCATCCGGACTTTTTTCCCTCTTCTTGCTATTGCCGTGAAGATCAAGAATATAGATATCATCAAAAGTCTGCATCAAACTCTGACGCATACCTCTAAATGTTGGGTTGTCCAGATAACCGTTGTTGCTGATGAAGGCCAGAATGCCATAGCCGGTTTGTTCAATACGCCATTGGGCAAACCGGATGAATTTTACATAGTCATCCTGCAATCCTTTGGGATTGCGCTCACCCAGGGGTGCGCCATCCACCTGATAATAGTCCCTTATCAATGATGAAATCCATTCCCCATTATTTTCTGATTCATAAGAATACGGCGGATTGCCCAGCACGACCATCACCGGCGCGTCTTTTTTGATGTCGCTTGCGGCGTTGGCTTCCTCGGCGATCCATTGGGTGAAAAGCGGCAGGCCGGTCATGGCGTGGGCTTCTTCCAGCGTGTTCGTCAGATAAATCCTCAGGCGTTCGGCGGATTGGAAATCATAGCCCGATTCTTTGAGTTGCAGGCCCAGCTTCATATGGGCGACGGCATACGGGGCCATGAGCAGTTCAAAGCCGAAAAGCCGGGGCAAAAGATGTTGCGATACATAGCTTGACCACATGCCTTTATCGTCTTTGAAGGTATTGTGCACATGGTCAATGATGCCATAGAGAAATGTTCCCGTGCCGGTGGCCGGATCGAGTAGCTGGACTTTATGCACGTCCACTTTCTTTTTGCCGGTCGGTTGAACTACCTTGATTTTTGTCGCGTCGGCCAGGCCGTCTCTGAGCTTAAAGTCCGTTTTTAGAATATGGTCGATGCTGCGGACAATGTAAGAGACAACCGGCTCCGGGGTGTAGTAAACGCCTCTGGCTTCGCGCATCCTGGGATCATAAGCAGCCAGGAACGTTTCGTAGAAGTGGACAACGGGGTCTTCCTGCCGGGTATGCTTCCCGAAGTCTTTGAGGATCGCTTCCATATCCGTATGGTGCAGGAGTTCCGCAAGATCATCGACAGCCCAGACAATCCGTTCATCAAGGTTCACGCCGGCGATATGGTCGAACATCTTGCGCAAAAAGGGGTTGGTCCGGGGCAGGGCATATCCGGCATTCTGGCGCGTGA
The DNA here is from genome assembly GCA_016930075.1 of Deltaproteobacteria bacterium. Lineage (GTDB taxonomy): Bacteria > Desulfobacterota > Syntrophia > Syntrophales > JAFGHS01 > JAFGHS01. The sequence continues at coordinate 36,249 of JAFGHS010000118.1, read as the reverse complement.
ATGGTTCCGCGGCAGGCGTATTGCAGCGGGCGGCGAAAAGGCCGTAGCAGATGGTTTGCGCGTACATATCCGCAAACTGTCCCGGTTGGAGATCGTGTATTAAAACCTTGCGAAAACCGTCAAACTGGTCGTGTAATGGATCGGGTTCGTCATCATTAAAGTCTTCTTCATCGAAGGCTTTTTGAATAATATCTTTGATGAGTTTGGCCAGAGCGGCCATCCTGACGGCAAGCTCTTTCGGTGAGTTGACGGCCGGGGCGCCGGTGGTCAGAAAGGCGGTAAACAACTCCTGCAAATGAGGCATGGCGTCTTTGCGAAGCTTAATCTTGTTGTCCGCCATTGTGGCCAGTTGAACCGTTAATCGGTATTGCCCGGAAACATACCAGCGAAATTCAAGGTAATCGGTCAAAATGAGATTCCCCAGAGATTCACGGTAGCGTTTCAACTGATCGGTGCGCTCCACTTCAGCCAGCGACTTCCCGACATCCTTGCACTCGACGTAGCCAAGCGGCGAATGGCCTCTGGCGACAATGAAATCCGGCGCACCGCACTTTTCCCTGCGAGGTTCATTCGTGGCCGCGACCCCGGCGCCGAGGCTTTCGATAAGGTCTTTGAGCGCGGGACGATGTGTATGTTCGGTGGCATTGCCTGCGGCGCAGGCTTTTTCTATTTTCTTTAGATAGTCCAGAATTGCATTCACATGATCACCGGCCTATGGAGGAATAAGATGCGTTTTTATACTACACCCTTCTAAAATATCAAAAGATTTTGTTCTTTTGACTCTACATTTGGCATTCGACATGCAATTCAGGTATGCGATATAATTCTTTGCTGTTATTGGCGATATGGTTGTTCAAAGGATTTTATTATAGGCAAGAGACGTTATATGAGCGAAAGACTGTCTGCAACGGCAAGACCGGCGGGGGTGGGGCGGAGGCAGCCGTTTTCGATTTTTATCAGTCCGGCTTTATCGAGGTCGGCGATGACGTTGCTTTTTTCCTTCAAAAGATCGCGTCCAAACCGTTCTTTGTAGCGCTCAAGGTTGATCCCCTTTTTTGTGCGAAGGCCAAGCAGGAGGGTTTCCAGTTGCAGTTGTTCGTTGGTCAGTGTTTCCGAATCTTCAACGGGGGGGGTGCCGACTTTCAAATTTTCCAGGTATCTTTCCAGAGACTGATGATTCCACCATCTTTGATTGTCCTGAAAAGAATGGGCCGCCGGGCCGAGGCCGAGGTAGGGCGTGTGATCCCAATATTTCTGATTATGCCTGGAGGCACGGTCCATATCTTTTGCAAAATTAGATACCTCATAGTGAACATAACCTGCGGCCTCCAGAATTTCCGACGTCTTCATGAAAAAGTCATACTGCATGTCATTGTCGGGAAGTACAAATTCTCCTTCGGCAGATTTCTTTCCGAGGGGCGTATCCGGCTCTATGGTCAATTGATAGCAGGACAGATGTTCCGGCATGAAGGACAGGACGGCGTTTAGTGTCTCCATCCATACTGTCATGGCCTGACCGGGGATGCCATAGATCAGGTCGATGCCGATATTGTCAAATCCGGCTCGCTTTGCCGCGGCAACAGCATCCAATGCCGCCTGGCGGCTGTGCCGGCGCACAAGGAATTTCAGAATGTTTTCGTTGAATGATTGAACGCCGATGTTGATGCGGTTGATCCCGAGGCCGCGTAAGTCTTGAAGATAAAGAAGATCGATGTCTCCTGGATTGATTTCGATGGTGATCTCTGAATCAGCGGCGAAATCAAAGGTATTGCGGACATGATTTAAAATCTCCTGAATTTGTTTCGCTGACAGGACGGAAGGGCTGCCGCCGCCGAGGTAGATCGTATCGAATGGGACGGAATCGAAAGTGCGTCTATAAAGCTCCATTTCCTTATACAGGGCAGTGATAAATTCCCGAATTAAAGCGAGGGATGTGACGGAATAAAAATTACAGTACCCGCATTTTTTCTGGCAAAAGGGGATGTGAATGTAAAGGCCGGCGGGCATTTTTTTCAATCCGTGTCCGATTTCAGCACCGCCAGAAAAGCGCTCTGGGGAATGCTCACGTTGCCGATCATCTTCATGCGCTTTTTCCCCTTCTTCTGCTTTTCCAGGAGCTTTCGCTTCCGCGTAATGTCGCCGCCGTAGCACTTGGCGATAACATCTTTCCGGAATGGCGTGATGGTGCTCCGGGCGATGATCTCGCCGCCGATGGCGCCCTGGATGGCGATTTTAAACATCTGGCGGGGGATTTCCTCCTTCAGCCGGTCGCAGGCCAGAAGCGCCCGCGCCCGCGCCCGTTCCCGGTGGACGATCTGGGACAGGGCGTCCACCTTGATGCCGTTGACCAGAATATCCATCAGGGCAAGGTTGCTTTCCCGGTAATCGATGAGGTCGTAATCGAAGGAGCCGTAGCCCTGGGTGACGGACTTGAAACGGTCGTAAAAATCATAGATGACCTCCGCCAGGGGCATTTCATAGGTCAGTTCGACGCGGCCGGGCGAAAGATAGTGCATGTTGGAGTTCACGCCCCGTTTATCCATGCAGAGTTTCATAACGGCGCCCAGGTACCTCTCCGGCAGCATCATGGAGGCCCGGATGTAAGGTTCTTCGGATTTGTCGATAGAGGACGGATCGGGATAATGGGTCGGATTATCGATGTCCACGATACTCTTGTCCTTAAGAGTGAAACGATAACAAACACTGGGTACAGAAAGGATGATGGACAGGTCGTATTCCCGCTCCAGTCTTTCCTGAACGATGTCGAGGTGGAGAAGACCTAAAAAGCCGCAGCGAAAGCCCTGGCCGAGGGCCGCGGACGAATCCTTTTCGTAAACAAAGGAAGCATCGTTGAGTTTGAATTTTTCGAGAGATGTGGCCAGATCTTCGTAGTCGTCCGAGGCGATGGGGTAGATGGAGGCGAAGACGACGGGTTTGACTTCCTTGAACCCGGGCAGGGGTTTGGCGCAGGGGCGGTTATCGAGGGTGATGGTATCGCCGATATGGACATCCGATACGGTCTTGAGGCCGGCGATGATGTAGCCCACCTCACCGGCGGAAATCGCATCCCGTTTTTCCCGCGTGATCCGGAAATGTCCGACCTCCTCCACTTTATATGTCGCCTTGTTAAACATAAAGCGGATAATATCGCCGTTTTTGAGTTTGCCGTCGAAGACGCGGCAGTTGATGATGGTCCCGCGGAAAGCGTCATAATGGGCGTCGAAGATGAGGGCGGCAAGCGGACTGTCCGAATCGCCCTTGGGCGGCGGGATGCGTTCGCAGATCGCTTCCAGAATTTCTTCAATCCCGATGCCTTCCTTGGCCGAGCATTTCAGGTGTTCATCCGGGTCGATGTCCAGTTCGGAGGCCATCTGCTCCAGAACGCGGTCCACATCCGCCGACGGAAGGTCGATCTTGTTGATGACGGGAATGACGGTCAGATCATGTTCCATGGCCATGTAAAGGTTGGCCAGGGTCTGGGCCTGAACGCCCTGAGCGGCGTCGATAACGAGGAGCACGCCTTCGCACGATGCGAGAGAACGGGATACCTCGTAGGAAAAATCGACATGTCCCGGTGTATCGATCAGATTCAGGGTATAAGACTTGCCGTTTTTTGCCTTATAAGGCAGGGAGATTGCCTGGCTTTTGATTGTGATGCCCCGCTCCCGTTCGATGTCCATATTGTCGAGGATCTGGTCTTTGAACATCCGGTCTGTGACCACGCCGGTGTACTGGATCAAACGGTCCGCGAGGGTTGATTTCCCGTGATCGATATGGGCGATGATGCTGAAGTTGCGAATATTGTCCATGTTCCTTGATTAAAAAAGCCCTCTGGAAGAATCGGAGGGCTTTTCGTGCATTTGAGAATCGGGCCTGTTCTATGACAGTTTCTTCATGAGCTCTGCGGAGACCTCCGGCACACCGGGGCGGCCGTCAATTTCGATAACCTTGACCCGGCTTTTGAAATAATTGACGCCGGCCAGGGTTCCCGTCTTTGTGTCGTAATAAATGTTGTGCCTCTTATCGATGGCGGCTTCATCCTGGTCGTCGGCGCGGGTGGTCAGTTTATCGTTGCCGCAGACCCGGCAAACCATCTTGCCGTCTTTTTCCGCCGGTTTGATGGCGTCGATGAAGATATTGTTGGGATGATTGTTGTCTGTGGCGCAGAGCCTGCGGCCCATGATGCGTTTCTTGGAAATATCCCGGTCGAGGACGATTTCGATGACATAATCGAGCTTCATTTTCTCTTTGGTCAGGGCTTCCCAAAGGGCTTCGGCCTGGGCCAGATTGCGGGGAAATCCGTCGAGAAGCCAGCCTTCTTTGCAGTCCGCTTCTTTGAGACGATTCAGGATCATGGGGATTGTGATGTCGTCGGGGACCAGTTCGCCCCGGTCAATGAACCCTTTTGCTTTTTTGCCTAAATCGGTTCCCTTGGAAATATTTTCACGGAAAATAACGCCCGTTTCAATGTGCGGCACGCCGTACTTTTTCTGTACGATGGCTCCCTGTGTTCCTTTCCCGCTGCCGTTCGGCCCAAAAATGAGAATATTCATAGTTCAAGAACTCCTTTCAGAATGTGCTGTGTGAAAAACGGCTTCTTATAGCGGATTCCTCCGGTTTTGGCAACATAATTTGCGGAAGACCGCCGCAGACAGATCAGTGGCCTCAAGTGGTGCTGCAAGAGGTTGAATTGCATGTGCCGCAATCGGAACTGCTGCCTGCCAGCGGGGTATCGCCGACCCTTCCGCCGAACATGGACATCAGTTTGTGCGTCTTTTTCGATTTGCATTCAGGACAGAAGACTTCGCGCACCTCGTTCATGGAAATGAACAGAACCTCAAAGACTTTCTTGCACTTATCGCATTTGTATTCGTAGATTGGCATATCATGTATCCTTTTTGTTATATGATCCAATTTTATTAACTGGCTGTGAGAATGTCAAGCACCAAGGTCTTTTATGAATGAATCGCCTGGCCGCCGCCGATGACCATTTCTTTGCCCGTCATAAATGAGGCCGCATCCGAACACATCCACAGGACGGCCCCGGCGATTTCCTCGGGCTTGCCCAGACGTCCGACGGGCATTTTGGTCAGGACATTTTCCTCCATTTGCGGGCTTTGGCTGATCATATGTTCCACCATGGGCGTCCGGATGAAACCCGGGCAGACGGCGTTGACGCGGATGTTTCGATGGGCGTTTTCCAGGGCCGCTGCCTTGGTCAAACCCAGGACGCCGTGTTTGCTGGCGCTGTAAAGAGAAACCCCTTCATCGCCGCGGACGCCCGCGACGGATGAGCAATTAACGATAACGCCGCTCCGCTGTTGGGCCATGATGGGGAGTTCATATTTCATACAGAGCCAGACGCCCTTTAAGTTTGTATTGATAACGGTGTTGAAATCGTCGAGCGTTGCGTTTGCCGTGCGCTTGATGGGAATATCGGTGCCGGCGTTGTTGAAGGCGCAGTCCAGTCTGCCGAATTTCTCGACGATGAGCTTAAGCAGATTTTCGATGTCGCCGGGGACGGTCACATCGGTTTTTATGAATACCGCTTCCCCTCCGGTGTTTTCTATTTCATTGACAACTTCTTTTCCCAGGGTTTCCCGGCGGGCGGCAATCACGACCTTGGCCCCTTCTTTGGCGAAGGCAATTGCCGTGGCCCGGCCGATTCCCGAATTTCCTCCCGTCACCAGAACGACTTTATCCTGAAATCTTTTCGTATTCAATGGACGTCTCCTTATGTCTTATCCTTCAATCATTGATATTTAGATCGTGTAGCCGCCGTCGAGGGTGATTTCCCTGCCGATCATGAAGGCGGCCTCATCCGAACACAGCCAGAGGACCGCGCTGGCGATCTCTTCCGGGGCGCCGATGCGCTTCATCGCCGTATTTTCTCTCAGCATTTCCAGCATATTGGGAACAAAGGGCACGGTGTCTTCAATCATCGCCGTCAGGATGGGACCCGGACAGACGGCGTTGATCCGGATGTTCTTCTTGCAGTATTCGAGGGCGGCGCATTTTGTCAGTCCCAGGATGGCGTGCTTGCTCGCGCAGTAATAAGAAAGCCGGGAATCGGCGGAAAATCCCAGAATAGAAGCGGTATTGACGATGATGCCGCCTCCCTGCTTGAGCATCTGCTTTATTTCCTGTTTCATGCACAGCCAGTTGCCCCGCAGGTTGGTTTCCATGACCAGGTCCCATTCCTCTATCGTTGTCTTCATCACGGACGGTACGTTAGACAGGGATACGCCGGCGTTGTTAAAAGCAATGTCGAGGCGTCCGTATTTGGTGATGAGCGTTTCAAAAAGGTGATCGATATCTTCCGGTTTCCGGACATCCGTTCTGATGTAAAGAGCCTCGGCGCCCAATTTGCCGATCTCAGCGACTACCTCGTTTCCGAGATGTTCCCGGCGTCCGGCGATGACGACCGTCGCTCCTTCCCGGCCAAAAGCAAGGGCTGTGGCGCGTCCGATGCCGGAGGCGCCGCCCGTAACCAGAACGACCTTCCCTGCAAACATTTTAACGTCCAAAATATGATCCTCCTTTGAATCAAATTGCCTTTCTTAAACGGGGCGTATGGCGATGACAGGAGCGGAGTATAGGGAAAAGCATTCTTCCATGTCAAGACAAAATCAAAAGGGCTTGTGGTTGAAAACCGAGTCATTCAGGGGGAAAAGCATCATGATATTTCACGAGAAGAGAGGCGAAAGGGCCATGTTTGTGCGGTAAACTGTTTAGTTGACCTCCAGCGGGGCCTGTGTTATCTGAAACTCGTCAATGAAAAGCCCGGTGCGGCATGCCGGGGTTTGTGGAAAAGGGGCGGCAAAAAAAAGATCAGGAGCTCTATATGGCGACGGCGAAAAAAATACAGGAATTTATCGGTCAGTCCTCGTGGATCCGCAAGATGTTCGAAGAGGGAATGGTGCTGGCAAAGCAATATGGTGCGGATAATGTGTTTGACTTCAGTCTGGGCAATCCCAATATCCCTCCTCCACCGCAGTTAAAGGACGTCATCCGCGACCTCTTGAATGAAGATTTGCCGGGGATGCACGACTACGGCCCGAACGCCGGATACCCGGCGACGAGAGAGGCCCTTGCCGCCTTTCTTCGCATGGAGCATGGCGTTCCCGCCTTAACGGCCGACCACGTCGTTATGACCTGCGGGGCGGGCGGCGCCCTCAATGTCGCCATGAAGGCCCTCCTCGATCCGGGCGATGAGGTGATCGTCCCGGCGCCGTTCTTTGTGGAATACCGTTTCTATGCCGATAATGCAGGCGGCGTCGCCAGACCGGTGAAAACGAAAGAGGACTTTTCCCTCGATCTTGAAGCGATGGCCGAGGCCATAACGGAAAAAGCCAAGATCGTCCTTATCAATTCCCCCAACAACCCGACGGGAAAGGTCTATGACGATGCATCCGTCAGGGGGCTTGCCGCCCTTCTTGAGGCGAAAAGCGCCGAATACAAAAAGGACATTTATCTGTTATCCGATGAGCCCTACAGGGAAATCGTTTATGATGGAATCGTCGTTCCCAGCCTCCTTAAAAATTATAAAAACAGCATCATCGCGTCTTCCTATTCCAAAACCCTGTCGATCCCCGGCGAGCGGATCGGATTCTTGGCCGTATCCCCGGCAATGGCAGGCATTGAAGATGTGATAGCGGGAATGATCCTCTGCAACCGCATCCTCGGTTTTGTCAACGCCCCGGCCCTCATGCAGAGGATCGTCGCCAGGATGCAGGGTGCGAGCGTCGCCGTTGAAGAATACAAACGAAAGAGGGACCTGCTGTGCGACGGCCTTGCCTCGTTCGGCTATTCGTTTATAAAGCCTCAGGGGGCGTTTTATCTGTTTCCCAGGACGCCGATTGCCGATGATGTGCAGTTTGTCCGTTTACTGCAACAAAAGAAAATCCTTGCTGTTCCCGGGACAGGTTTCGGAGCGCCGGGGCATTTTCGCATCGCCTATTGCGTGCCGGACGAAACGATTATCAAGGCCCTGCCGGCATTCGGAGAAGTCATGAAGGATGCGGCATCTTAAATGGATTAAGAAGCGGCTCTGAAAGCTGTCATGGACAATGTTTATAATGAAAAGCCGAACATTTCAATTCATTGCAGGCGTCAATGAAAGGATATGCCATGAGACGAATGATGACGATGCTGCTTATTTTCGTTATTGCCGCGACCGTCTTTAGTTGTCAAAAAGAAACCGACGAGAGCAGGGTCAAGAAGGTCATTACGGACATTCAGACGGCAGGCGAAGCGAAGGATGTCAAGGCGATTCTGGAGCATCTTGCAAAAACCTACAGCGATCCTCAGGGGTATAACTATGAAACGATTAAGGGCTTGTTGCTTGGCTATTTTTTCCGCTACCCGAAGATAACGGTCTATATCAACAATCTCACGATAACCGTCGAGAAAGCATCGGCCAAAGCCGTATTCCAAACAGTCCTGACCAGCGGGAAAAAGACGGGTTCCGTATCCGACGTGATTCCGCAATCCCTCGGCGTCTGGGACTTTGACGTATCGCTTACGAAGGAGTCGGATGACTGGAAAGTCGTCTCCTCCGAATGGACGCAAGCGGACATCATGAAGTCGGAAGAGGGCGATCAATGACGGCAAAAAGAAACGACAACCATGAGTAATAGTCCAAGCATCGTCGTTGTCGGGGCCGGTCCCGCCGGTATGATGGCGGCAGGCCAGGCGGCGCAGCGCGGCGCCCGGGTGACGCTCATCGAAAAAATGGAACGCCCCGGACGGAAACTGCGCATCACCGGCAAGGGGCGGTGCAACATCACGAACAACTGTCCGCTGGATGAATTTCTCCGCCATTTCGGGCCGGCCGGCCGCTTCCTCAAGCCTTCTTTTTACAACTTCTTTGCCCCCGACCTTATGGCATTTCTGGCGTCCCTGGGCGTAGAGACGTTGACGGAAAGAGGGGGCCGCGTTTTTCCCGCCGGGAATCAGGCCCAGGACGTGGTGGATGCCCTCACGGACTGGATAAAAAAAATGGGTGTCGTAACGAAAACACGCACGGGCGCTGAAAAATTGCTTCTTTCCGATTTGTCCGTCAGGGGCATCCGTGTATCGGGCGCCGCCTGCGGCAACCGTTGCGACCTGCACGCCGATGCCGTCATTATCGCCACGGGCGGCTTGAGTTATCCCCTCACGGGGTCTACGGGAGACGGCTATCGCCTGGCCTGCGACGCCGGTCATTCCATATCGCCTACGCGCCCCGCCCTTGTGCCCCTCGAAACGGAAGGCGACGGGGCAAGGCGTCTTCAGGGTCTCAGCCTCAAAAACGTGAAGGCTTCCCTGCGCGTCAACGGGAAAAAGGAGGCCAACGGATTCGGCGAAATGCTTTTTACTCATTTCGGCGTCTCGGGACCGATCATTCTCACCCTGAGCGGGCAGGCCGTAGACGCCTGCCATGCCGGCAAACGGGTGGAGCTTTCCATCGATCTCAAGCCCGCTCTCGACGACAAAAAGCTGGATGCCCGTCTGCTCAGGGATTTTGAAAGCCATCATAAAATGATGATTCAGAACATCCTTCGCGGTCTTCTGCCGCCCCTGCTGATTCCCGTGTGCCTCGACATGACGGCCATTCCCGCCGACCGGATGGGAAGCCAGGTAACGGCGGAGGAACGGAAGCGGCTTCGCCTGTGGCTGAAGGATTTTCGGCTTATTGTCACGGGCCACCGGCCCATTGCCGAAGCGATTATCACGGCGGGCGGCATCGCTCTTACGGAAGTGAACGCGAAAACCCTGGAATCACGCCTGGTAAAAGGATTGTTTTTTGCCGGAGAGGTCCTCGATTTCGATGCGGACACCGGGGGCTTCAACCTGCAGGCTGCTTTTTCCACGGGATACCTGGCGGGCGTCTCTGCCGCAGAGACAAGAAAGGAATAATCACCATGTTTCTTCCTGCGACAAAGGAAGAGATGACGCGGCTGGGCTGGGATCGTTTGGATGTCATTCTTGTCAGTGGCGATACGTATATCGACAGTCCCTTCATCGGCATCGCCGTTATCGGCAAAACTTTGTGGAAGGCCGGTTTTCGCGTGGGCATTATCGCCCAGCCCGATATAAACGGCGGCGACGACATCACCCGCCTGGGAGAACCGGAACTGTTCTGGGGCGTGACGGGCGGTTCTGTGGACTCCATGATCGCCAATTACACGGCGACCCTGAAAAAACGCAGGGACGACGATTACACCCCCGGCGGCTTAAACAACCGACGCCCCGACCGGGCGGTGATCGTCTACGCCAACCTGATCCGGCGCTACTTCAAAAATACCGCTCCCGTCATTCTCGGGGGCATCGAGGCGAGCCTGCGGCGGATCGCCCATTACGACTACTGGTCCGACGCCATCCGGCGTTCCATTCTCTTCGACGCCAAAGCCGACGGGCTGGTCTACGGCATGGGCGAAAAAACCGTGGCGGACCTTGCATGCCGATTTCGCGACAGCCGGGAAACCGCGTCTCTTAGGGGATACTGCCTGATCGAGAAAGAATGTCCCAAAGACGCACTGGAAATCCCTGCCTGGGAGGAAGTCAAAAGCAGCACGGAGCGGTTCATCGACATGTTCCGCCTTTTTTACGACAACAGCGATCCCGTTACGGGGAAAAGGCTTTGCCAGCGCCACGGGGATCGGTATGTGGTTCAGAATCCGCCTCCCCCTTGCGAAACAATGGAGGAGATGGACAGAATCTATCATATGAATTACGAGCGGGCCGTTCACCCGTGGTACAGACGCGCGGGGGCGGTCCGGGCCCTCGAAACGATCCGTTTTTCTATTCCCACGCACCGGGGATGCTACGGCGAATGCCGTTTCTGCGCCATCGCCCTCCACGAGGGGCGAACCGTGCGCTCACGAAGCGAGGCATCCATCCTGAACGAAGCCCGACAGCTGATAAAGCACAAGGATTTCAAGGGGAATATTTTTGACCTCTGCGGCCCTACGGCAAACATGTATGCCGTTGAATGCAAAAAGAAACTGGAGCAGGGTGCATGCAACGACAAAAGGTGCCTGTTTCCTGAGCCGTGTCCTTCTCTGCACATCGACCATTCAAGACAGCGGGCATTGCTCGCATCCCTTCGCAGCCTTCCGGGCATTAAAAAGGTCTTTCTGGCCTCGGGCGTGCGGAGCGACATGATTCTTCATGACCGGAAAGAAGGGATGAACTACCTGAGAGACCTGGTGCGGCACCACGTATCGGGACAGATGAAAATCGCACCGGAACACAGCGAAGACGCCGTACTGTCGGTTATGGGAAAACCGGGCGGCGACGGACTGCTCCGGTTCAGAAAAGAGTTTTACCGCCTGACGACTGAATCGGGGAAAGATCAGTACCTGACCTATTACTTCATGGCGGCCCATCCCGGCTGCGATGAGGGGCACATGACCCGGTTGCAGGAGTTTACCCGCCGGGAGCTTCACCTTCAGCCCGAACAGGTACAGATTTTCATCCCTGCCCCCGGAACCTGGTCCGCCGTCATGTACTACGCGGAGAAAGACCCTTTTACGGGAGAGAAACTCTTCGTGGAAAAAAATATCGCCCGCAAGAAGCGACAGAAGGAGATTGTGGTCCGTCAAAAACCGCCTCGAGGGAATCAGTAAATATTCATCTCATGGAGGATGGTCCCTGGCAATAATGGTTTTGGAAGAAAATGCATCACGATGGCCGCAGGGCTTTTCGTAATATTGCATCATGAATCCCATGTATGCTATGGGAAGCAAATATTGATGGCCTCGTAAAAAGTCGCAATGCAGCGTTCATGTCATTTCGACCCCGCATTTTGCGGGGGAGAAATCTCGAAATCATTAAAGATTTCTCGTCGTCCCGCTTCAGCAGGACTCCTCGAAATGACAGAATTCGACTTTTTACGAGATCAACAATATTGATACTTAAACTTTGGAGATGTTGCGCGATGCAGGTATGGGACTATATGAAGAAATACCGGGCGGTTATTACCTTTATTTTGGCCGCATCCGGTATTGCCGTCATGGCATACTACGATTCATGCGATACGGAATGCAGCTATCTTCAGGGCGATATTTGGGGCATTGATCTCAAGTGGATCGGCATAGCCTATATGGCGGTGATCATCTGCCTGACCGCCCTGAAGTGGACGCCTCTCATCAGGGCCGCCCTGGCGGCGGGTTTGGGTGTGGAGGTATTTCTGATTTCATTTCAGGTTCAAGAAGAGGTTTTTTGTCCTTTTTGCCTGGCTTTTTCGATTCTCGTGCTGGCGGCTTTTGCAGTCAATTATGAGCTGTCTGACCGTATCCGGGGGACATGGCAGGATAAAATCCTTTATGCCCTGGGAGAGTTTACGTGGCCTCCCGTGTTTAAACCCAGGATTCCACTGATCCTGTTTTCATTATTGGGTTATCTTTTCGTTTTTTTTACATTCACCGGTTCGGCGACGCCGGCTTATGCCGATGCAGGACGAACGGTACCTTCCTCAAGTCAGGGGAAGTATGAGGTGATCATCTTCAGCGACTATTTCTGCGCGCCCTGTCAAGCCCTGGAGATGGAATTGGAACAGACATTGGAAACATTGCTGGCAAGGGAAGGGAAAAGGATCAGGATTACCTTTGTAGATACGCCCATCCATAAGCAGACGGCGCTGTTTAACCGTTATTATCTGTACGCCGTAAACGCCAAATCTGACATCAGGAATGCCCTTCGCATCCGCGTCATACTCTTTCATCACGCCAGGCAATTGCAGAAAACAAAGACGGCAACGGTAAATGAAGAGGACCTGGCCGTCCTGTTCAGAAAAAAGGGAATTACCTTCAAACCCTTCGATTATCGACCCGTTCAGGCCGAATACAACAGAATCTTCAAGCGATACGGCGTCGATGGAACGCCCTTATGCATCATAAAATATTCTGAAAACGATTTTAAAAGATACCAGGGGCCCAAGGCGATTATGGAAGGCATGAAGACCCTCTCTGCAACATTGAATAAATAACGGCGGGTGTTTGAAAGCCCGTTTTCACATAATACGGCAAGGTTGAAACGTCAACGGGTGACGAATTGTTTAAAAAGTCGTCACCCGTTGTGTGTTGTTATGAATCGGCTCGATTTAACGAGTCGAGCTTTTGATTATTCGCCTTTGAACACAGGTTCGCGCTTCTCGAAAAAGGCTCCCATGCCTTCTCTGGCGTCGGCGCTTGCGCCACACTTGCCCGCCCATTCGCGGTCAACCTTCAATCCTTCATCGATGCCTTTATCCAGTCCGACGCTCATTCCCACGAGGACCGCGGCCACGGACAGGGGCGCGCGTTTGGACAGGGCCTGGGCAAACGCCGTAGCTTCTTTTATGAGATCGGCGGCGGGAAAGACTTTGTCGACCAACCCGATCGCAAGAGCTTCCGGTCCTGTAAATCTCTTGCTGAACAAAATCATGTCGAGGGCCTTGGATTTCCCGATCACGCGCGGCAGGCGCTGAATGCCGCCCCAGCCGGGGGTGATGCCGAGATTGACTTCCGTAAGGCCGATCGAAGCCTTGGGGTTGTCCGTCATGAAACGGAAGTGACAGGCCAGGGCCGTTTCGCATCCTCCACCCAGGGCATGGCCGTTGATTGCCGCAATGTAGGGTTTTGACGAACGGGAAATCTCGTTCATAATCTGATTGCCGTCCGGGCCTTTGCCGATATTGGCCATGTCCGACAGATCCATGCCTGCGCTGAAACCTCGATCACCGGCGCCGGTGATGATGACGGCCCGCGTTTCCTTGCTCTTTTCGATTTCCTGAACGGCCTGCAGGAATTCTGTGCGCAAAACATTGTTGACGGCGTTCATCGGTGGCCGGTTCAGAGTAATGGTGGTCACGTAATCCTTGGTTTCTACGATTATGCTTTCATAGCTCATGTTATCTCCTCCTATTGGAAAGTTATTACCGCTTTTAAATAAACGGTTGCCTTATTAACGGGGTTTTTCTTGACCGCCTGGAGTGTCTTGATGCATTTTATTTAACTTGATACTTAAGAATACTTAAGTGATTAAGCTATTATTGGTAACACCGGCGTTCCATGACCCCGTTGAATATATTGAAACAGATATACCCTGTCAAGGAAAATGAAAGGATTCCATCATAAAAAACAATTGACAGATGTCATGAATGTCCATAAATACAGCAATCATTTATTGGCGTTGAAATTAAATTTCCTGGAGACATGCCTTGTCCGATACATCTGAAGAGAAGCATCCGCCCGGCTCAGCGAAGATCCCCTTGAGCTATTTAAAAGAAGGTGATTCCGCAATTGTATTCGCTATTGCAGGAGGGCGATCCCTGATCAGCCGTCTTGCCGCCATGGGCATTGCCCCAAACACTGCCATCAAGGTCATGCGTGTCAGCGGCGGGCTGCATATCATCCAGGCTGTCGATACGCGCGTTGCCCTGGGACGCGGTGAGACGGATAAGATTATCGTCAGCCCCGGAACGCCGGTTGACGCATCGGACATATCGAGACAGAAAAGAATAACGGTCGCCCTGGCCGGCCAGCCCAATGTAGGAAAGTCCACCATCTTCAATATTCTGACGGGCCTGTCGCAGCATGTCGGAAACTGGCCGGGAAAAACGGTGGAAAAAAAAGAAGGGACCCATCGGTCGGACGATTGGGAGATGCACATTGTCGATCTGCCCGGAACCTACGGCCTGACCGCTTTTTCGGAAGAGGAACGGATTGCCCGTGATTTCATCATCGGGAATCGACCGGATATCATTGTTCTTCTTGTCAACGCGGCGGCGCCGGAAAGAAGTCTCTACCTCCTGTCGGAATTGCTTCTCCTCGATGTGCCGATCCTTTGCGCCGTCAATATGATTGACGTGGCGGAGGCCCAGGGCATCCGCATCGACATCAAAGCCCTGCGCAAAGCGTTGGGGATTCCCGTAGTGGCTATGGTCGCTTCGAAAAATATTGGTATCCACGATCTGGTTAAGGAAATCGTGGACTTTGCCGATGGCCATGTGGATTATCAGCCGCAGCGGCCTGAAGTGGCGCCGGATCATCGCGAAATTTTCGACACCCTGAAGCAATTAACGCAGCCATATATCGAACCGCCCAACACGGTTTTATGGAGCGTCACGAAGCTCATGGAAGGGGATCCGGAGAATGCCGGGATGCTGGAGTCCATCATCCCGGCGCCGGTCTGGCGCGATATTCAGGCTCTCCTTCTCCAGCATGAAGACTCGCTCCACGCCGTCGTCCACGGCCGATACGACTGGATTGAAGACGTGACGAGGGCGACGGTGTCGCGATTCAGACGGGGCCAGATCCTCACAACGGATCGCATTGACCACATCCTGACGCGGCCGCTTTTTGGCATTCCCATACTGATCGCAATATTCGGCCTCGTATTTCTTATGACTTACGAAATCGGTTTTCCCCTGCAGAAGGTCCTTGAGGGTGCCGTTCAAGCCTTTGCGGACAGTCTGGCCCCCGTCCTGACCCCGGCGCCTGTCTGGCTCAAGGGACTGTTTACGGACGGCGTCATTGGCGGCGTCGGATCGGTGCTCACATTTTTGCCGATTCTGATCCTCTTTTTCGGCGTCATGGCCCTACTGGAAAACGTGGGTTACATGGCGCGGGCGGCCTTCGTCATGGACAGATTCATGCATCTGATCGGCCTTCACGGAAAGAGCTTTATCCCCCTGTGTCTGGGCTTCGGCTGCAATGTTCCCGCCGTTCTCGGAGCCCGCATTGTCGAGTCGCGCAAAGAGAGGCTGCTGACCGTATTTCTTGCTCCCTTTGTTCCATGCACGGCCCGGATTGCCGTTTTGACGTTTGTCTCGGCGGCCATGTTCGGCGAGAGGGCGTTTTTTGTCTCTACGGGCCTCATGGCAGCCAACATCCTGCTTTTAGGTCTTGTGGGCATGGCGGCCAACCGGGTATTAATGAAAGATGAACCCATGCCGTTTATCATGGAACTGCCCCTTTACCACCCGCCGGATGCAAGGACCATCAGTATGACCGTCTGGATCAGGACCTTCGCCTTTGTGAAAAAGGCAGGGACAATTATTCTGGCCGTTTCCATTCTTGTATGGTTATTGTCCTATTTCCCTGCGGGCCAGGTCGAAAGCAGTATTCTGGCCCGCGTCGGACGCATCCTGGAACCGTTGGGCTTCCCCCTGGGGCTGGACTGGAAGATGTTGACCGCCCTTGTCACCAGCATCGCCGCCAAGGAAAACGCCGTTGCCACCATGGCGGTCCTCTACGGCGTTGGGGATCAGGGCCTTATTTCGGCCCTGCCGCAGACGATAAGCCCGGCTTCCGCCCTTTCGTTTCTCGTTGTTTTGATGTTCTTCATTCCCTGCGCGGCGACGATGGTTGTGATGAAACAGGAAATGGCGGACCGAAAGTGGTTTTTCGTCTCCATGTCCGTTATGCTGGCGGTTTCCCTGACCGGCGGCATCATCGCCTACCAGGCGGCCCGGTGGTTCGGTTTGGGGTGATTCTTTTACACCCGCCGGCGTTTCCAGTATCCCCCCTTGAAGTAGACGGCATAGACGAGACCCCGTATGACAATGGCGATTACACCGGCCCAGCGTACGCCGTAAACACCCAGGTCGGTCCATTGGGGAAGGAAGTAGGCGAGGGGCGCCTGGATGAGCCACATGGTGCCCAGCGTTGTCAGCATGGGAACCATGGTATCGCCGGCGCCATTGAGGCAAAACATCAGGACGACCACGAGACCGAACACCAGATAATCGACGATCTGTATTCTCAGAAAATTGGCGGCCATATGGACCAGTTCCGGTTCATTATTGAAAATAGAAACGATGCCCTCCGCACAATACCATACAATGATTGCGATGACGATCATCACCAGTGTAAACAGACCGGCGGCCGTCCAGCCCGTCTTTTCAGCACGGTCGGGTTGTCCTGCCCCCAGGTTTTGTCCAGCGAGAACGCCCGCCGCCTGTCCTACCCCGGAAGCAGGCATATGAATGCAAATGTCGATGCGCTGCAAAAGGGAATGCGCTGCCACGGCCAGGGTGCCGAAAGGGGCGACAAACCATAAGATCAGGAGATTGGCAAAGCTCCGCTCCATACCTGTGAGCGATGCGGGGAGGCCGATTTTGATCATACGCCAGATCAGGTGGCCATCGATGCGGAAATTTTTCAAGGTTGGTTTTATGCGGCTGCGGCCGGAGAAAACAATCCACATTCCCATGCCTGCACCGATGATGCCTTCCGCAATCAGCGTCGTCACAGCGGCGCCGTTGACTTCCAGACGGGGGAATACCCACCAGCCGAAAATTAAAAATGGAGAAAGGACCAGATGCAAAAACCGCGTAGCGATGGTCAGCTTCATCGGCGTAACGGCGTCGCCGGAGGCCTGCATGATGCCGCGGGAAAGCATGGCAAAGGACATGAAAAAAGAGCCGACCAACTGGATGCGCATATAAGCGCCGCCGCGGGCAACGACATGAGATTCTACACCGAGCAGGGTCAGGATGGCGTCGGAAAAGAAGATGCCGATGACGGAGACGACAACAGCAAAAATACCGCTCAGAACGACGGCCTGCTGGGTTACCCGGTTGGCGCCGGAGAAATCTTTCGCCCCCACAAACCGGGCGAGCATGGCCCGGATGCCCGTATTGAGGCCCTGCCTGGCGGCAACGACCATCATGACGGCCAGGCCCGCAACCCCGACGCTGGCCATGGCGGCAGAGCCCAGCCGTCCCACCCAGATCATGTCGATCAGGATGCCCAACTGCTCGATGAGGGCGCTGACCGTCATGGGCCAGGCCAGGCCCCAGAGATTGCCCGTAATGCTGCCTTGAGTCCAGTCTTTGTCGAAAGAGGCCTTCTTCTTTCTGTGTAACGCCGTATCGTCAGCTATTTGTCTTCACATCCTTTCACGTTCATGGGTACTGCAATAAAGCCTACGAGGTTTAGCTTATGAGACGCTTTAAAAGCAACTGTATTTTTTACGTCAGTGCATTCCGTAAGATATTTCCGTTGACAAAAGACTGCACCGTGGTTTAGTTTACCACCTACCGAAATAGTTAATTGGTAAAGGACGCAAATGGACCGGAAAGACGACATCATCATCAAGGCCCGTAAACAATTCACGCGATACGGCTACACGAAGACGACGATGGCCGATATTGCACGGGAGTGCGAGATCACGAAGCCGACGCTCTACCATTATTATACGGGGAAGGCGGATCTTTTTGCCGCCGTCGTTGCGGATGAACAGGCCGCATTTTTCAATACGATCGAACAGGCCATCGGTGGCATATCCTCGACGGCAAAGAAGTTGCGTATCTATGTGGAGATGCAGCTTCAAAGCCTGCAAGAATTTCTCCTCTTAGGGGACTTGTCCCGGCGGGCTTTTCTCGATCTCCACCCCGATGCCCTGAATGTCCTTTCTGTATGCAGAGTAAAGGAAGAGGACCTGCTGGCAAACTGGCTCAACGAGGGCGTCCGCACCGGCGAATTTGACCTCCTCAATGTCCGTCATGCGGCCCATGTTTTTTTTATGACCATTGCGGCCCTGAAATTTGACGCCCTAGTCCTCAATGCACCGGCCGAGGATGAAATAACGGCGGAGGATGCTTCCATCAAGATGCTGTCTGAAAATCTCAATCAGTGCGTCGATCTTTTCTTAAACGGCTTGAGAAAAAGGGGAAAGAACACATGAAACACAGAAAGCTTCAATTCATTTTCGGCATGACGGCCCTGCTTTGCATCATGGTTGCGGCGGGCAGCGAGGCCGTCCATGCCCAGGAAAGCCTGACGCTTGAACAGGCAATGCAGAAGGCTTTGGTGCACAATCCGGCTCTTCGCAGCGCCGAGCAGAGCGTCGAACAGGCCGGGCACAGCCTGTCTGCGGCCCGTGCACGGATGTATCCCTCCGTGTCGCTGGCGGGCAGTTATCAGAGGACCTTCGACCGTCCCGAGTTCGTCATTCCACTGCCTGCCGCCTTCTTCGGACCAAACGCGGAAATAAGGACCGAAACCGGTGCCGAACATACCTTCGCGGGCGGAATGGTTCTGGAACAGCCCCTGTATGCGGGCGGGGCCATCTCTACGGGCATCGGTATGGCAGCGGACGGCCTGAAGATCGCCCGGCATGCCTTAAGCGCCGTCCGGCAGCAGACCATCGAAGGCGTCTACAGCGCCTTTTACGGCGTCCTGCTTGCGCAAAACCTGACGGAGGTCGCTGCTACGGCCGTCGAAAACGCCCGCGTCAACCTGGATCAGGTCGAGCGGCGCTACAAGGAAGGTGCGGCTTCCCGGTTTGAGCGGCTCCGGGCGGAGGTCCAGTTTGCCGCCGTCAAGCCCAATCTGACCGAGGCGCGCAACCGCCTGGCGACAGCCGTCGAACACCTCAAAGACCTTCTCGGCATGGATAAGGGAAAAGCCATCCAGGTCATCGGCGCCTTTGAACCCCGCAGTCATACCCTTCTCCATACGGATGTGGTGTCCCTGATTGCGAAGGCCTATCTGGAACGGCCGGAATATCAGATGCAGCAACTGCAGAAGGATATAGGCCTAAAGAAAATCCGACTGACCCGCGCGGAATTTCTGCCCACAGTCGCCTTGTCTTCGGCACTGCAATGGCAGGCCTTGCGGGACGACTTTTCTGTAGGGAGCGGAGATTTCAACCGCACATCCTATGCCGGCGTCGCCATCCGTCTGCCCCTGTTCAGCGGGTTCGGCAGCAAGGCCCGCTACGGCGAGGCACAGGCGGAACTGAGGAAAACTCAAATTCAGGAGGCGAACCTCAAAAATGTAATCGCCACGGAAATCCGCGCCCTCCATAATGAACTTATGCAGGCCCATGAAATTATTCAATCGCAGCGGGAGGTGACGGAGCAGGCAAAAGAGGGCCTGAGACTGGCCAACCTTCTTTACGAAGAAGGGGCGGCCACGCTTCTGGAAGTCATCGATGCCCAGCTTGC
Source organism: Deltaproteobacteria bacterium (assembly GCA_016930075.1). Lineage (GTDB taxonomy): Bacteria > Desulfobacterota > Syntrophia > Syntrophales > JAFGHS01 > JAFGHS01. The sequence continues at coordinate 16,328 of JAFGHS010000118.1, read as the reverse complement.
CGTCACGCAGGCGGGCACCAGCTATTCACGGGCCATTTACAATTTCAATACGGCTTCCATCAAACTCGAACGGGCCGTAGGCACCTTGAACATTGAATCCATGAGATAAAAACACAGGGCTGGAGGCAACCCATGAACTTTCTATTCCCAAGGGACATACGGACGAACAGGCGTATAAACATCATTATCGCGGCGGTGATCGCCTGTTTTCTCCTCACCGCAACAGCATGCAAAAAGAAAGAAGACGTCAAATCCGATCCGGGACCGGTCATTGTTCATGTATCGACCGTTGCCGCCGGTACGGCGGAAAACGTCCTGCGTTTCACCGGCGATGTGCGGGCCATACGGGATATTCGGCTCCTGTCCCAGGTAGCTGAACATATTGTGGATTTCAAAGCCGACAAGGGCAGTTTCGTCCGGGAGGGTCAGGTTCTGGCCGTCATCGACAACACCCTGCTTGCCCGCGTCGTCGATCAGGCCGAAGCGGGCGTTGCCGTCGCCCGGTCCAATCTGAGGAATGTGGAATCTGAATACGGCCGGACGTCGCGTCTGTTCGCAGAAGAGGCCGTCAGCCGGCAGCAGTATGAAGCAAGAAAAACGCAGTATGAAAACGCCCAGTCCGCAACACGGCAGGCAGAAGCCGTCCTGGAGCAGGCCCGCAAGCAATATGGCAACGCCTTCATTCGCGCGCCGTTTGAGGGGATCATCAGCAACCGCTACGTAGAACTTGGCGACATGGTCGCGCCGGGGACGCCGGTGTTCAGCCTCATCCGGATCGATACGATGCGCGTCATGGCCCAGGTCAGCGAACGGGAATTCGCCGCCGTCAAGATCGGACAGGACGCCCGCTTGAAGATCGCCAGTCTGCCTGAGAAGACGTTTCGAGGGCAGATAGCGAATAAAATGCCCATTCTCGATCCCGTCAGCCGAATGGCATCCGTTGAGGTTCATATTCCCAACCCCGACCGTCTCCTGGTCCCGGGTATGTTCGGCGATCTGGAAATCGTTATCGGCAGGAAGGACAATGTGCCCCTGGTCCCGCAGTCGATCCTGCAATACCGTACCTCCATGGGGGACAGCGGGGCTCATCTGGAAGAGCAGATGACGCGCACCGCTTATGTCTTCATCGTCAAAGACGGCAAGGCCGTGCGCCGGGACGTGGTTCCCGGGTACCAGGGAAACGGCATGCTGGAGGTCGTCTCCGGCGTAAAGACGGGCGACGTGATCGTCGTTCGCGGGCAGCAGGCCCTTGAAGACGGCAAGGCGGTGAAGGTCGTTGACTCGCCTCACAAGGACAAGCAAGGCGGTGACTTATGAAACTTGCGCAGCTTGCCGTCAACAAGGCCGTCGCCTTTTCCATGTTTTTCCTCATCATCGTCGGTTTCGGGATATTCTCGTTCACCCAGTTGAGAACAGACCTGCTGCCTGACATCAAATTCCCCATCATTGTGGTGTTGACCCAGTATAAAGGGGTCGCGCCGGAGGACATGGAGACCCTTATCTCGCGTCCCATCGAAGAAACCGTAGGCCGCGTGGCCAACGTAAAGCGCGTCTCCTCACGGTCTTCCATGGGCAATTCCGCCGTCATTATCGAATTCGACTGGGGCATCGATATGGACATGGCGGAGTTCAATGTCCGGAAAAATCTCGATTTTGTCCGGGGCTACCTGCCCGAAGACGCGGACGAGCCGCTCACCTTTACCTTTGATCCGTCCCTGCAGCCCATCCTGATCCTGGGGCTGACCTCCGGCAAATTGACACAGACGTCCCTGCGCAGCGTCTCGGAAGAGCGGATTGAGCCGCGACTGGAAAGGATTGAAGGCGTTGCTGCGGCCAACACCATCGGCGGCGCAAAACGCCAGATTCTCATCGAGGTCAATCCCCACGCCCTGCAGGCGAAAGGGCTGTCCATTTCAGAGGTTACCCAGGCCATCCGCCTGGAGAACGTCAGGTTCCCCGGCGGGTTTGTGACCCAGCAGGAACAGGAATACACGATCCGTACCCTCGGTCTGTATCAGTCCGTCGATCAGATTAGAAACACCGTCGTCGCCTATAAGAGCGGAACGCCTGTTTATCTGCGCGACGTTGCGGATGTGCGCGACTGGTTCGAGGAGACGCGCGGCATCGTGCGGACAAACCGCAAACCGGCTATCATGATGTTCGTCCAGAAACAATCCGACGCCAACGCTGTGCAGACAATAAACCGGGTGACGCGCGCCATATCGGGCATTGAAAAGTCCGTCGGCGAGGGTGTCCGCATTGAAAAACTCTTCGACCAGTCCGACTTCATTAATAAATCCATTTCAAACCTGACCACAACGGCGGGGCTGGCATTTCTCCTGACCGGACTCGTCCTGCTGTTTTTTACCCACAACATCCGATCGTCGCTCATCGTTTCCTTCGCGATTCCTTTTTCCGTCATCTCCACCTTCGGGGTCATGAATCTGGGGAATCTGACGCTCAATATCATCTCCCTTGCCGGACTGGCGCTTGCCATCGGGCTTCTCGTCGACAACTCCATCGTCGTCCTTGAAAACATCTACCGCCTGCGGGAGGACGGGGCGGAGCGCCGTGTTGCCGCCATCGAGGGATCAAGCCAGGTCACCCGCGCCATTACCGGCTCCACGTTGACGACGCTGGCCGTTTTTGTTCCCATCCTTTTCGTGCCGGGCATCGCCGGCGTCATGTTCAACGATATGGTCATTACCATCTGCTTTTCCCTGGTCGTATCGCTCTTCGTGGCCCTGACGCTCATTCCCCTGCTGTCTTCGCGCTATCTGCGCATGACCGCTGCCAGCGTCGATTTGTTGAAAAGCCGTCAGGAGGCTGCGGCGGAGGCAGGAAAATCAATGACCATTTCCGATCGAATTGCCGGTTTCCTGACGATTATCACGAATACCCACGAACGATCCCTGCGCTGGGCGATCCGCCACAAGAAATTCACCCTGGCCGTCGTCGCCATTTCTTTTTTCGGCGCCCTCGGATTACTGACCGACATTGGGACAGAGTTCATCCCGCAGACCGATCAAAGCTATATCCGCCTGGAGGTGGAGATGGCGATGGGTACGGCCCTGGATGTAACGGAGCAGGTCATCGACCGGGTGGAGCGGGAAGTCATGGAAGCCGTGCCGGAGATCAGGACCATGACCGCCATCATCGGCAACCCCGGAACAATTGCCGCATCCTTCCAGGGCACCGGATCGAATTTTACGGAGTTTCACATTGGTCTTGTCCCGCTCAGCGAACGAAAGCGTTCACAGTCACAGATCACGGACGCCATGCGAGCGCGACTCGAAAAGATTGCAGGCATCAAATATCGCTTCCGGCAAGGCGGCATGGAGATCGGCGAGGGCGACGTGCAGGTGAAAATCTTCGGATACAATCTGAACACCCTGCGTATGCTGGCGGATCAGGTTGAGCAGCAGGTAAAGACCATCCGCGGCGTCGTCGACGTCAAATCGGCGATCCAGGGCGGCCAGCCGGAGTACCTGATCGATATTGACCGGAACCGCACCGCCCAGCTCGGACTGAAAACGGCGGTGGTATCAGACGTCGTCTACAACAGCATCCAGGGGGCTATAGCTTCCCGCTATCTGGACCAGGGCGAGGAACATGAGATACTCGTGCGTCTTCCGGCGGCTTACAGAGCGCGTACGGATATTCTGGAAAATCTTCTTATCCGCACCCCTTTAGGGACGCAGATTCCCCTCAAGGCCGTAGCGGAGGTCAGAGAAGACACATCGCCCTTTACGATCACGCGGGAAAACCAGCAGCGCATGGCCTCCGTGGCGCTGTCGGTCTCCGGACGCGACCTGGGCGGCGTTATCTTCGATGTGAGCAAAAAGCTGGCTGCCTATTCTTTTCCGCCCGAAACGCGTCACGAAGTGGCCGGCGTGGCGGAAGACATGAGGGAATCATTTATGTACCTGGGCATCGCCATTCTCATTGCCTTTATTGTCGTCTACATGGTCATGGCGGGGATATTTGAATCCCTTGTGCAGCCGTTCGTCATCATTTTCACCGTGCCTCTGGCCGTCATCGGCGTTGCCGGGGCTCTATATCTCACGGGCACCATCATCAGCGTAACGGCCCTGATCGGCATGATCATGCTGATCGGCATCGTCGTCAACAATGGGATCATTATGGTTGATTTCATGAACCAGCTTCGGGCAGAAGGCATGCATATGGAGGAGGCGGTCGTTGCTGCGGCCAAGATACGGCTGAGGCCCGTGCTCATGACGGCCCTGACGACAGTGCTTGCCATGCTTCCCCTGGCCCTGGGTCTGGGCGAAGGAGGCGAAACCTGGTCGCCCATGGCCCGGTCGGTTATGGGGGGGCTGCTCGTCTCGACGGCCCTTGCCGTGATTGTCATTCCGATCCTCTATATGATCATCGTATCGTTTACGGAACGCCTCAAAAAGCGTTTGATGAAAAGGGAGGCGGATGCCCCCGCTGCCGGCGCAAGCCACCCGGCGGAGGGTCTGCAGGAGTGACAAACCTGTTGACAAAAAAGAGGTTTTTATAGTATTCCCCGCCCCTCAAGCGTGAATATTTGCGGAGCTTGTAACGCAACAATCGGAACAAATATGGCATCGAAAACATTATCCGTTAAAGGCATTGTTTATGCGTCCCTCATGGGGGCGCTGACGGCGGCCGGGGCGTTTATCATCATTCCTCTCCCACCGGTACCCATTACAGCACAGACTTTTTTCCTGAATATAGCGGCAATTTTATTGGGCGGTCCTTTAGCTGCGTTGAGTCAAATGATCTATATTCTGCTGGGCGTAATCGGCATGCCGGTTTTTTCCGGCGGCAAGGCCGGCCTTGGCGTTCTGTTCGGGCCGACAGGCGGTTATCTGATCGGCTTTGTGATCGCGGCTTTTGTCACCGGCACGATTATCCGCATGAAGAAAAGCGCCGGCATCTTCTGGACAATCTTTGCCATGTTCATCGGCATGACGGTTATCTATGGTTGCGGAGTTTTGCAGCTGGCAGTCGTAGCCAAACTCGGATTTAAGAAGGCTTTGGCGGTCGGCGTTTTGCCGTTTATCCCCGGCGATGCGATTAAAATCCTCCTGGCTGCGATCATTGGCAAACAAATCAGGTTACGAATAAGGGTTTAGGTTTTTTGTGATCGTTTTTGACAATGTTTATTTTCAATACGAACCGGAAGGGATTGAAGCGCTTTGCGGCGTTTCACTTACCGTGGAAGATGGTGAGCATGTGGCGGTTGTCGGTCCCAACGGCTGCGGAAAAACCACGCTGATACGGCATATCAATGCCCTCTTCACACCCTCCAAAGGCAGCGTCACGATCAACGGTTATGACACGCAAGACGCCGGGCGCCGGAATGAAATAAGGCAAATGATCGGGATGGTCTTTCAAAACCCCGATCACCAGATCGTCGGCATGACCGTGGAGGAGGATTGCGCCTTTGGGCCGGAAAATCTTCGCTTGCCGACGGGGGAAATCAGAGAACGCGTTGCCGAAGCCCTGGACAGGGTGGGTATTGCCGGATTGGCCGGACGCAATATTGAAACGCTCTCCGGCGGCGAAAAAAGGCTGGCGGCTATTGCCGGCATACTGGCCATGCGACCGCGCTATATTGCCCTTGACGAACCGACGGCGTTTCTCGATCCCGTATCCGCCCGTCTTGTTTTGGAAATGATCGACAAGCTCCACAGCGACGGCGTCGGGATCATCCATATTACCCATAACATGGCAGAGGCAGCCGGAACCGAGCGCATCATCGTCATGAACAAAGGAAGCGTTTATTTCGAGGGGACGCCGCAGGTTATCTTCAGAAATGTCGACAAACTCAAGACCATCGGGATAAGCCTTCCTCAAATTACGGAACTGCTGATCCGGCTCAGAGAATCGGGCCTCCCCGTGCGGACGGATATTGGCGATATGGATGGGGCTGTAAGCGAGATCAAGGGATTGATCAATAAATAGGCATCTTTATGTATCATACAGGTTTTTATCTCAACGGCACGTCGCCGATCCACCGGTTGGACCCTCGCGTAAAACTTGCCGCCGTTATTGTCCTGAGCATGGTAATCCTCTGCGTAAAGCCGCCCATCGTTATCCTTGTTGCCGCGGTTTGTCTTTGCATAGTCTTTGCGGGCTCCATTCCCTTGCGCATTATCGGCCAGGCCGTCAAGCCCCTCATTATTTTTGTCGGATTGATTTTTTTTACCCATGCCTTTTTCAGCGAAGGCGAAGCTATCGCCCTTGTTAACCTCCCTTATCTCAACATTTCCCTTTCCCGCAACGGCATGGAAGAAGGCGGCCTTGTGGCATTGCGGTTCCTGTGCCTTATTGTGGCGGCCGTCATCCTTACCACGACCACGACGCCCTCCCGGATGATTGCCGCCATTAAATATGTCCTGGGGCCGTTCAAACGCCTGCATGTTCCCGTAGACGACATTGCCGTGATGATGATGCTCGCCATGCGATTGCTGCCGCTTTTGCTTATGGAAAAGGAAAGGGTTGAAACGGCGCAAAAAACGAGGGGATGCGATTTGCAGGGAAAACGGTTGGCGGTCCGCCTGAAGGCCTTTATCCGTTTGACTTCAACGATTCTCCTGGGTGTTTTCCGGCGTGCCGATGAACTCGCCCTGGCGATGGAGGCAAGATGTTACAACCGCGGAGAACGCACGGCCTTTGTCGAGCTTTCCATGCGCAAAACAGATTACGGCATCGCTGCCGTTTTGATTGTCGCAGGCGGTGTTCTGCTCGGTCTGAATTCATTTATTTAATTCAGGATCATCAGAGAGCTTTGAATTTCCGTTTTTCCTGTCATTGCGAGGAGCGGAGCGCTGTGGCAATCTCTTATATTATCGGTCGCTTATGAGAATGCTTTGCTTCGCTCGCAATGACAAAAGAGGCGTTTTTAAATGTCTCCATCGGTATTATGGAAAAGCATTACTTTCCGATGCTCCCGTTATTTTTTCCGTCAGATCGACGCCTCACAGTTTTCTTTACATCCCTTCTGAGGGGTTATATTGCGGACAACATCAATGCGGTTATTCTTATTTTTCGGTCCAATCTGTCAGGTCCGGATATATCTCATCATAAGAATCCGGCAAGCGTTCTTCTCTTTCGGAATTACTGAAAAACGCCGCAGAGGGTGTACATATCCGTGCCCTCGACCTGCTGGACCCAGCTTTTCTTCAGTTGTATTTTCTTTGTTGCCGGATTAGTCCACTTGTAGGTAATCCAGCCGCTTCCTTTTGACTTCACGATCCCGATCATTTCTTTTATAAAGGGTTTTCCGTCGACATCTTTCAATTCCAGGTCGTGCGTACCCACCCTGCCGGGGTCCATAGGGTTGGCGAGAACGACACCGCGGGTATCCTGAAGAACGACATACAGGCCGCCCTTCACAAATTTACCCTTGGGGTTCATCATCTCGGCGATGGCCTTCTCCCTGCCGTTTGCCTTGGCGAAGGCCGCCGCCTGTTTTCCCAGCGCCTTTGAATCATCAAGCGACGCGGCGTGGCCGATCGTAACGAAACCGAAAACGAACATCATCACAAGGCCCATGAACCGAGCAGCATTATTCATTTTCAATCTACCTCCTGTCATGATCTTGTTTAACGCTGAATGCCATGAAATACTTAAGGAAATTAATAAACTAAAACCTGTATGGTTTCAAGAAAAAAATTATGTGACATCTCTATTGACATGGAAGATCAGCATCCATAAATTAAGGTCAAGCTAAACAAGTGCTGCAATGCTCGGGTTAAATTGTGTATCTTGGGTTCAATGAAAGTTACATCATTTCACTTGGAGGTAAAACAAAAAATATTGCGAGATGTCGGCAGTGATCCTGGATTGCCGAGGAAGTGCATGAAAATGAGCTGACTACAGCTTATCAACAAAGAAGCATTGCAGCACTCTGAAATAATGCATGGATGTTCTTTGAAAGATGAGAAAAAATATGTTCAGATAACCGAGATTCTGCAATGTCCGTATTGAGTCTATTCTACCTGGATGTTAACGACAAGAAAGACAAAGGGTCTTTGTGGTGATGATCACCCCATTTAAGACCGATCATTCAAATGATAGACTCCAGATAAAAGACAAGACGGCATATGCGGATCTCGTCGGCCCCTCGCAGAAGACCTATTTCTTCGAGGGGCTTTTGTTTGTGCAGGCCATACCGGCAGCAGCAGCGAGTATGAGCGGTTATCTGTCCCGGTGGTGCGAAAGTGTTTCGATCGAATTGCCGGATCATTGCGTGTTTAAGGAGCCAAAAGGAGCAAGATTTAACGACGGCCGGTCTTCTCCTTTTCCAGGATACGGCGGATTTTTTCGATGTCTTCGGGGGTATTCACATTCGGCCCCTCGGATGGATATTTCGTGGGAATAACGGCCATCGTGTAGCCGTGTTCAAGGATGCGGAGCTGTTCAAGGCATTCCGTCTCCATCAGAGGAGTGGGCGGAAGTATTACAAACTTAAGCAGAAAATCTTTTGTAAAGGCATAGATGCCCAAATGCTCGTAAACCGTGCATCCCGTTTTTTTGCGTGGATAGGGAATAAGAGAACGGCTGAAGTAGAGCGCCCGTCCGTTTTGCGCTCTCACTACCTTGACAATATCCGGATTGGCCAGATCCTCTTCACTGGAAATAGGGACGCAGACCGTAGCCGAATCCGCTTCTTTATCTGCGATAAACCCTTCCGCAAGCTCCTTCAGCATGCGGGGGTCAAGCATCGGCTCGTCTCCCTGGATATTGATTACATAATCCGTATCAATTGAACTCGCGACTTCTGCAACCCTGCTCGAACCGTCGGGATGGTCGGCTCTGGTCATTACGACATCTCCGCCGAACTTTTCCGCCGCGTCATAGATTCTTTCATCATCCGTGGCAACGACAACCCTGAAGAATATGTTCGATGCCACAGCGCGCCTGTAGACATGCTCCAGCATCGTCTTTCCGCATATATCAAGAAGAGGTTTTCCGGGAAGTCTTGTAGAAGCATACCTTGACGGTATGACTCCGAGAATCTTCGACGTCATCATTTTCGTTTTTTCCATTCCATGAAACAGGACAGCATAATCTCACGGTTAAAGTATTTGATATTGTTTACGATCCATTCGCGCATTTCCTTGCCTTCCGCCGTCTCCTGCTTGTAGCTCATAAATTCAAGCTCGATGTCGAGGGCATCGGCGATTTTCAGGGCAAAAACCGGCCAGATCATGCCGATATCTCCGATCACCGGAATGCTTCCCTCGTGACGCGCAAAGGCCGACATCTCCATCCGAAATGGAATCTTCGATATTTTCGTCTTGGGAAGCCCCTTGTCTATCGCCTCCTGAATCATTGCGCTTTCTTTCTGCAAATCCTGCGCGCGGCGGAGGTTTTCGTCGAGGTCAAAGCGGATGAGGGCCTTGCCTTCAAGGCTGAACACAGGCTGTCCCTGCCACCAGGACCAGATGCCGTGTCCGGTGTAGGTTTCAAAAGGGCCGTCGTGGATTTCCTGCGTCAGGGCCACCGCCGATTCGATAATGACATCGGCGCATCCCAGCATGGCGGCTATGCGGTGCGAACGTTCGGCAACGGATATGCTGTCTCCGACGGCAAGGCCGACATGTCCGCCGCCGACCATCTGGGGGATTGTGACCAGGACGGGAAGTCCTTTCTCGGAGCCTTTGCCGAGCATCGTCCTTGGGTCGCATCCCCATCCTGCCACGACCTCAAAAGGAAGCCCGGTCTGACGGCTGATGCCGAGTATCTCCTCGGCAATCAGCTCCGTGCGCAGACCCATCGGGTAGGCCATGTTTCCTGCCGCTTTGACGACCATGTGTCCGTCCGCCGTTTTGCCTTTTTGAAGCAGCTCCTCGTCAAGAGGCATTTCTTTGCGGATGCCGTCAAACTCCTCGTCCGTGAGTTCGGTAAACTCAAAGACATTGCCTCTCGGCATTTTCTTCTCATCCAGGCCCAACGGGGCCGCATTGCACATTTTCACCCTGTCGAGAACGCCGCTCATTTCGTGGTTGATCACTGCGGAACTTGTCGTTACGCCGTCAACGATGCCCTTATCCATCAGTTCGGCAATGAGGGTGGTTACGCCTTCGTGAAGATTGGGGCCGCTTCCCGTTACAACGGCGATTTTTCCGGCGTTCTTCTTCACCTCGACGACGCGCAATACCGCACTGTCCAGCGCCTCCCGTGAGCGTTCATCCAGTCCTTCGTAAAATTCCTTCAGCAGCACTCTGTTGATTTTCATTATTATTGTACCTCCGAGCATCCCATCATTTATCTTCCCGCGGCATTCAGTACGTCCAGGCAGTGTGTATAAAAATGCGGCTTGCGAATGATTAATGATGGAACAGGCGCATTCCTGTGAAGGCCATGGCGATGCCGTATTTGTCGCAGGTTTCGATGACGTTTTGATCGCGGATGGAGCCGCCGGGTTCGGCGATATAAGATACGCCGCTCCTTCTGGCTCTTTCGATGTTGTCGCCGAAGGGGAAAAACGCATCGCTGCCGAGGGCCACGCCTGTGATTTTTGAAAGATAGTCGGCCTGCTCCTCTTTTGTGAACGGCTCGGGACGGATGCTGAAATACTGACGCCAGACGGCGTCGCCGAGAACATCCTCATCCTGATCGGAGATGTAAACGTCGATGACGTTGTCCCGGTCCGGTCTGCCCAGCGTTTCGAGGAAGGGCAGACGAAGCACTTTTTCGTGCTGACGCAGATGCCAGATGTCCGCTTTGTTGCCCGCAAGTCTTGTACAGTGAATTCTCGACTGCTGTCCCGCGCCGACGCCGATGGCCTGACCGTCAACGGCGAAGCATACGGAATTGGACTGCGTGTATTTGAGGGCAATGAGCGAAATGATGAGGTCGCGTTTCGCGCTTTCGGGAATGGTCTTGTTTGCCGTGACGACATTTGAAAGCAGGGCGTTGTCAATTCTGAAATTGTTACGGCCCTGCTCGAAGGTGATGCCGAAAACCTGTTTGTGCTCAATCGCATCCGGCACAAAATCCTTGTCGATTTTCACAATATTGTAGCTGCCGTTTCTTTTTGAACGGAGGATTTCGAGCGCTTCCGGCGTGTAGCCGGGCGCAATGATTCCGTCGGATACTTCTCTTTTGATCATCGTTGCCGTAACCGTGTCGCAGACATCGCTCAGGGCAATCCAGTCGCCGAAGGACGACATTCTGTCCGTTCCTCTCGCTCTCGCGTAAGCTGATGCGAGGGGAGACGAATCAAGACCGTCGATATCATCGATAAAGCAGGCTTTCTTAAGCTCGTTGTTCAAAGGCAGGCCGACGGCTACGGAGGTAGGGCTCACATGCTTGAAGGACGTTGCGGCGGGCATACCGAGCACCCCTTTCAGCTCCTTGACGAGCTGCCAGCTGTTGAAGGCATCGAGGAAATTGATATATCCGGGTTTGCCGCACAAAATTTCTATCGGCAGGTCGCCGCCGTCGTGCATAAATATTTTAGCGGGTTTTTGATTGGGATTGCAGCCGTATTTCAGTTCAAACTCTTTCATTGCCTTCGTCCTTTCGCCGTCTCACTTATTTTTATTCATCATTCTGTTTTCGGTTTTGCTGTCCGCAAGATTGACGAAGCGGACATAAAGGGAAACTTTATTCTGCCCGTTCAGATGATTCCAGATGGCATTTGTGAATTCGTCGATGCTGCCGGGTACGGCAACCCGCTCCGGTTCGCCCGTAAAGGCGGGTATGGGGTTGCCGTCGCAGTTGTAGGTGTGAATAAAATGCCCGAGGCCGCTTAAGGGGCTGTATGAAAACGTGTAACGGTTGCAGGCGGAGCCTTCTGCGTCGGCGCTTTTGAGAATGTTGAGCTTATAGGTGAAATCGCCGTCGGCAAAAGTCAGAAGACTGCTGATCCGGGGGGTGAAATTCGGACCGTCAGGCTCAAAGCAGCGGGTGTCGAGGGCTTCCTCAAAGGTTTTGCCGTCAATGAGAAAATCGTAAATTGTGTCGGTCTGATCGCCGTTTGTCACGATCAGATTATTTTTGTACGTCTTGATAGGGGAATAAATGATGAGCGACGGGTTTGCAACTTTTGATGGGTCAAAGGGATGGATGACGACCTCATCGCCCTGCTCGACGAAAACGCGGTTTCGGCTGTTTTCGCTTCGGCCCATGATGAAATAAGCGATAGCGGCCTTTTTGCCGTCCGCAGTCTTGCCGACGACGAGGCCTCTGCCGGGGTAGGTGTTTGCGGCGAGCAAGTCGCCTAAAGCGTCAATATCGTAAATGCCCATGATATGTATCCTCCTTGTTAATTTATCCGGCTTTTTGTGTGAGTTCCGAGATGGCATCGACAATCTGCGACCAGGCGCCGCGCGGAAGATCGTGTCCCATGCCTTCAATCAAAAGCAACTTTGCCCCCCCTATGGAAGCCGCCGTATCTTTGCCTCCCTCAAGCGGCACCAGCGGATCATCGGTCCCGTGAATGACGAGAGTCGGTGTTTTTAAGGAGGCAAGAGCGGCCTTTCTGTTGTTCTGCGCCATAATGGCGATGGTTTGGCGGCCCATTCCCTGCGGGTAAAGGCAGCGGTCGTAGCTCTGCGTCATCACTTTTCGCGTCCATTCCTCATCATGTGGGAAACCGCAGCCGGCAAGCATTCTGAAGATGCCTACCTGATACTCGATGTTGGCGTTCCGTTCGAGAGGAGGCGGTGCAACCAGGGCCGCCTGCACGTCCGGTCGCGGCTGCGGAAGATCGGGATTGCCCGTCGTTGACATGATGGACGTCAGGGTCAATACTTTGGAAGGGTGACGGATGGCTATCGTTTGCGCGATCATTCCGCCCATGGATATGCCGCAGATATGGGCGGAGGCGATTCCCAGGGCATCGAGAAGCCCCGCCCCGTCGTCAGCCATGTCTTCCATCATATAGGGCACGCCGCTTTTGTCGCCGCTGTGAATTTTCATGAATGTCCCAATGATGTCGGGCTCGCCGGCCTGATCAAATTTTGTCGAAAGCCCCACATCCCGATTATCGTAAATGATCACATAGTGACCGCGTGAGGCAAGCTCCCGGCAGAAGTCCTCATTCCAGAAAATCAACTGACCGCCCAGTCCCATAATGAGAAGTAGCGGCCGGCCGGACGCATTCCCGAATGTTTCATACTCGATTTGGATACCATTGGCTTTTGTTTTCGACATCGTCAATCCCCCCGAAGAATTGATGTAAAAGGTTTGTCCATCATGTTTTCTATATCTTCATCATACTTACCCGTAAATCGAATAAGTGGAGAAGTCAACAACGCCTATCCCTTCATTCATTTCGGCGATTGTCTTTTAGTCGGTCTACATGCGTGTGTCAAGGGGATTGTGAGAGTTAAAATTTGGACGCTTTGCCGGCCTTGCGCCATGATACGGGATGACAGATTTGGACTGTTTTTAAAACGCCGCTACTTGCGGCGGAGCCTTTCGCAATTTGGAGTGCATCTGCTGCACGGATTGCAAGGCCCTTTTACATCCGGTTCTTCAGGTTCAACAAGAAAAGACAATTCTTTGGGTAGCTCGTGTATTCCTGTAAATTCAATGGATATATCGTATTGGTCCGGGGCAAGGGTCGTAACGGTTTTCCCGTCTATTTCCGTATCGATATATTTATGCAATTTTTTCTTTGTTTTGAGGTGTATTTTATAGGAGTACAGTTGCTTGCAGTTCGGACACTTTGCGTATCCGGTCAATTCCAGCCCCTGCTTGATGCAGTTATCCAGATCTACTTTATTGAAAGTGATTGATGCCAGTCCGTTTTCCATGTCTTAAGCCTATCTTTTTCAGTATGGCCTCCTTCGGTAGCATTTAATAATGATCTTCTTCTCGTCCTTGAGGGCAAGTGCCTGAGGAGGGTTTATAGGGGGGGAGGATAATCCTCCCCCCTGTTTTTGACATTCATGTCTTTTATGAAACAGTTTTTCTACGGTTACTTTTTGCCTTTCAGAAGAGATTCCGGCATTTTCCACAACGTATTGCCCAAACCGAGTCTGTTCTTGAATTCGGGATGATCAACCTTGTAGCCCAGGCTGTATTTGGCTGCCGCTTCGAAGAGGGCCCAATCGGCCTGCTGGAAGAGCACCTGCTTTTGCGTTGACAGAGATCCTTCGGCATGTATGGACAGAACACCGTGGAAAGTGGCGCCTTCCTCGATAACCTTGTGAATCGCGCGGATTCTTTCCTCTGTCGGATATTCGGCGGCTCCCCGCAGATATTTGTCCAGGAAAGGCCGCGTTTCGGGATTGTCCCAATCAGCCATGGAAGGAATCGTCGCCGCAATACCGCCTGTAATGTCCTGGAGGTATTTCATGGCTTCGTGCCACTGGGAGGCGAACCAGTACTTGGCACAGTTGGTGTAGACGGGGTTCGGACGCGCCTGTTTCGTTTCGGGATCGACGTCGCCGGACAGAGCGGCCGCTTTTCCAAGGGCTTCCGTGACCGTGGCGTACATGGCGAACCAGCCCAGCATATCGCGGATGCGGGTTGCCTTTGTCAGGCCGTTGTATTTTGCCATCAGGCTTGCCAGTCCGGCCAGAGCGTTGAGCTGACCGACTTTGTAAGTCGCGGCGGTGAGGCGGTGGTAACGGGCGAAGGACGTCGCGATTTCACGGGAGAACTGCCACTCGCCGGCCATGAAGACCCGCTCCCAGGGAACGAAGACTTCTTCAAAGATAATCATCGGATGTCCGCCGCCGACGGAGCCCTGTGAGCACAGGAAACTGACGCCTTTGGCATTACAAGGCACGGCGCATGCCACGGCATAATCCTTGCCCGTCTCATTGTGGTTGCGGGAGGGCAATACCATGATTTCCGTTGCAATGGCCGCAGCCGTGATGTGCAGCTTGCAGCCCGTGATGACGATGCCGTCCTTTTTGCGGTCCACAATCCGGACATAGAAATCTTTGTTGGCCTGTCTGGGATCTTCAGCATGCAATGACCTGTCACCCTTGGGATCGCTGACCGCGGCGACGATGCTGGGGTCATTTTTCTTGCACCAGGCCCGGTATTTTGCCATGTTCTCGGAGTAATGCGTGCCCATTGCCCTATCCATCTTGGCTGCACCGAAGGCGACGCCGTTCAATCCGTCGATGCCGGTCAACCGGGAACCGCCGGCGCCCAACTCACCCGACACTCTGAGGATTTCTCTGCGCCTTTGCAGGTCCTCGGGGGTTGAAGGCATTTTGAAGGCGAAAGAGCATTCTTCGCCATCCTCCATCATGGTGAACAAGGGGCGGTGCTCGGGAATCGTCGCTACGAAGAACTCTGAAGCTGCCCTCTCAACGGATTTCGGCCATGCGGCGACGACATCCGTAATTCTTTTTCCGTCCTGGTAGACGACCCTGCCGTCTCGTAAATCTTTAACATATTGTTCCGCCGTTTTAATCATAATTCTAAATCCTCCTTCTTTTTTATAGTTTTAATCCTTATTAAATTTAATGATCATGATCAACCCATTGCGACGTCTCCGCGCAAATACAACGCTTGTTTCTCCGGCGTTTGAACGATAAACCCTCCTTTCTGAAAATTCTTAACCATGATCAATGTTAAGTTTCCGTGATTAGCCTTCTATCTTACGGTTGCTGTCATGCTATGCCTGTCATTTCTGCGCTCGATCGAGGATTATTTTGATTCACTCTCCGCGACGCAAAAAAGAATGTTACTCATCCTATATATCTTTTGATGACGTATTTCAAGTCTATATAATTCAAAATTGAAATAAATGGATAAAAAAAACCAGGGCCCCTAAGCCCATTGAGTTTCATAAATAATCGTCAAGTTCCGATACCTCTTCCTCGCATAACAGGTCATCGTCCTCAAATATGGCGTCATCCAACTCCAGTCCGTTATCGATGAGTTCCAGCTCCTCATCGCGGGCTTTATTGGCTATGACCATTTCCCGCATACGCTTTTCCTCCTCCATAATTGAGAATCTGGCGTGGACGGCCTCTTCAATAAATCTATTGCGCTTGCGTTTCGGAACCCGCTCTTCCAGCATTTGCGCAACGTCCGCTGTAATATTGAATGTTATTTTTACTTTTTTCATCAGACTTGCCTCTCTTGAGGCCTTTTTAATCATTTCATCATGATGCTGTCAATAATTAATTGCGGTTTCTGAAGATAAAAAATATGTAAAAGGGCACGGCAGGCGATGCATAAAGGACGTGGGAAAAGCGGACATTTTACAGGAAATTGGCGATTTTGGTTGAGGATTGGCGGAATGCCTTTTTACCGTCTTTAAACTTGACGGCCTCGTAAAAAGTCAAACGGCAAATTTAACGGCAAAGAGCCTATTTCCCATCGCCGGGTTAAAAATATTTCTGATCCGT
>JAFGHS010000117.1 GCA_016930075.1 Deltaproteobacteria bacterium | reverse complement strand
GGCGGCATGGGATCGGGTGTCGGCCCCCATCACAACCAAAGTTTCGAAGCCATGTTTGCCCACGTTCCCGGGCTGATTGTGGTGATGCCCTCCAATCCGGCGGACGGCAAAGGACTGCTGAAGGCCAGCATCCGCTGCGATGATCCGGTGGTCTTTATGGAGCCGAAATCGATCTATTACATCAAGGGGGATGTTCCCGAAGGCGATTATGTCGTACCCCTGGGAAAATGCGATGTAAAGCGGGAAGGGACCGACCTGACGCTGGTTGCCACCGGGGCCATGGTGTATAAAGCGCTGAAAGCGGCGGAGAGCCTGCAAGCCGAAGGGATCAGCATTGAAGTGATCGATCCGCGAACCTTAAAACCATTGGACAAAAATACCATCCTGAAATCCGTCGAGAAAACGGGAAGGCTTGTGACCGTTGAAGAAGCGTGTAAGACGGGCAGTTTTGGCGGTGAAGTCGCTTCCATCGTCGCCGAGGAGGCGTTTCACGCTCTCAAATCACCCATTAGGCGGGTGGCGGCCCCGGACACACCGATTCCCGCCAACACTTTTCTGGAAAAAAATGTGTACCTGCCGACGGAAAATCGCATCATTGAAGCCATTAAAGCTGTACTGAACTCATCAAAGGAGAGGTAAATTCATGCCCGAAGAATTAAAGGTGCCCCAAACGGGATACGAGGATACGCAAGCAACCCTTGTGGAATGGTTGAAAGAAGAAGGAGATGCCGTTTTCAGGGAAGAAAATATCGTGGTGCTGGAGACGCAAAAAACATCGGTGGAACTCCCCTGTCCGACAGATGGTTATCTGAGAAAAATCCTTGCCGAAAAGGGAGATGAGGTGGTCATGGGACAGACCCTGGCCATCATCGGCGGCAAAGATGAAGATATTGAGGAACTCGTCAATAGCCTTATGGCAACGGCAAAAGGGGGGGCCGAAACGGCAACGTCGGCGGCTGCCGCACCCGCCGGCAAACCCGCGCCGGCCGCGTCCGACGCAGTGGAGATCATTCCGTTGACCGGCGTGCGGAAGGCCATGGCCGATAATATGCTCAAAAGCAGACAAACTGCTGCCCACGGCACGACCTTCAACGAGGCCGATTTGACCCATGCCCTGGCCGCCGTCAAGGCGTCGGAAAAGCGCATCAGCGTCACGGCCCTCATCGTTAAAGCCGTCGCCAATGCATTAAAAGCGTTTCCGTTGCTTAATTCCTCTTCTTCGGACACGGAGATTCGCATCAAGAAATATTATAATATCTCCATGGCCGTCAACACAGATAAGGGTCTTTTCACACCGGTGATTAAGCAGGCGGACTTGAAAAGCCTTGAGGAGATCAACGGGGAGATGACGCGGCTGGGCGATCTGGCGGAAAAAGGCAAACTTTCACCCGGCGACATGGAGGACGGAACCTTAACCATAAGCAATGCAGGTCGGTTCGGGTCCCTCTTTTTCGTACCCATTATCAATCAGCCGCAAAGCGCCATTCTCGGCGTCGGCACCATTGCCAAACGGCCGGTAGTCCTGAACGATCAAATCGTGATCCGACCCATGGTCTATATCTGCGTCTCTTATGATCACCGCATTATCCCCGGGGCCATTGCCCAGCAATTTCTGGCAAAAGTCAAACACGGACTGGAAGAGGTTCGTTGAAGAACCCGTTAACCGATTTGCATCAGGGAGGATGATATGAAAGCTGCTGTCACGACCGGCGTTAAAAGAGAAATCGTCATTGAAGACGTTCCCGTTCCAAAAGTCATACCGGGCACCTTGCTGCTCAAAACAAAGTTCTGTTCCATCTGCGGAACCGATTTGGAATATCTGGACGGCACACTGGAATACCGCAAAGGGGGCGCCCTTCGTCAAGGCGCCATCCTGGGGCATGAATTTTCCGCTGAGGTGGTGGAAATCGGGGAGGGCGTCACCGGCTGGTCCGTGGGCGACCGCGTGACCATGAACAATGCCCGCGCCTCCTCTTGCGGCGAGTGTTATTATTGCCGCCGCCGGATGTACGACCTGTGTCTGGGCAAAGGAAACGCCAGGGCCATCTATACCGAAGTCTCCAAGGGCGGCTATGGAGGCCGAAACGGCGCCATGGCGGAATATTTTCGCAGACCGGCGAACTCTGTGTTAAAATTGCCGGATCACGTATCCAATGAAGAGGCCACGTTGGTCGAACCGATTAATGTCGGCGTCGGCGCCGTCGAGGCATCGGGGATCAAGGCGGGCGATACGGCGGTTGTCATCGGGGCCGGGAAAATAGGGTTGGGCGCGATGATGTGTTTAAAAGCCGCCGGCGCGTCTCCGGTGATCATGATCGACATCCATCAAAAACGTCTGGATAAGGCCCTTCAGATGGGGGCCGATGCGGCCTTGAACGCCAAAGAGGTGGATGTGATCGATGAAGTGGTAAAGCTGACAGAGGCGGGCCCCGATACCGTCCTGATCTGTGTTCGCGACGGCAAGGTCCTGAATCAATCGGTTGATATGGTCCGACGGGGCGGCAAGATTGTTGTCGTCGGTCAGGTCCCGCCGATGGAAGTAAATCCCGGCTATTGGCTGGTCAAGCAACTCAGGATTGAAGCCGTCCTGAGCAAGGCACCGATGATCACGGCCCTTAATTTGATCGCCCACGGGCAGGTAGACGTTAAACCGATGATTTCCAAAATTATCCCCCTGGATGAGGTTCAACAGGGTTTTGATTCCATCTGGAGCGGAGAGAATATCGTCGTATTATTGCAGCCGTAGGGTTTGATATGTAGTACGAAAAATAAACCTTCCGGTCAGCCCAGACACCGACGCGGGAGCCGGTTATTCGTCCTGGATTCCGGCTTTCGCCGGAATGACGTTGTCCCTCGCTGGAGGGGGTGCCGGGGAATTCGCAATGGATGAACCAGGACGTCATGACGTTGTCCCCCGCTGGAGGGGGTGCCGGGGGAGGTTGATTTTCATGCCTCATGGTGTCCCCGCGGGATCATGTGGATTCATACGAAAACAACCACTCGTAAAATGGATGCAAACATGGATGGTTATCAGGTCTTGAAATACAAGTTTTTGTAAAGAGGCTCAGGGCCCGAAAGTGATTTTTCAAGACCCGACCCCACATCCCTCAAAATTAAGGAGGATGATATGAAACAGAGAAACGCCGTTTTGGTTACAATTCTTGTTTTTGCAATGGTCTTTACCTTTTCAGTAAAAGAATCCTTTTGTCAGGTAACCGATAAAGACGGAAATGCATATAAAACCGTGGTTATCGGTACGCAGGAATGGATGTCCGAAAATCTTCGTGTCGAACACTATGGCAATGGCGATGCAATACCCCAGGTGCAGGACGCAAAAGAATGGAAGAAATTAACGACGGGGGCCTGGTGTTATTATGAAAGCAGCACGGAGAACGGAAAAACATACGGCAAACTTTATAACTGGTATGCCGTAAACGACCCGCGCGGATTGGCCCCTAAAGGCTGGCATATCCCGAGTGATGCCGAATGGAATGTAATTACTGACTACTTGGGCGGAAACAAGGACGCCGGCGGGAAGTTGAAAGCTACAACCTTATGGGAAGGAATAAATAAAGGAACGACGAATAAAAGCGGCTTTACGGCATTACCCGGCGGCTACAGTGAAGATGGTGGTAGATTCAAATTTATTGGGAAAAACGGAAGTTTCTGGTCTTCTACGCAAATTAATACGATCGCTGCCTGGTGCAGGGAATTGAAACACACGGGTCCAAATATATTCCGCAGCAGCAATCATAAAAGGTACGGATTGTCCGTTCGCTGTGTAAAAGATTAATTTTTTGTCTTTACCGAAAAATATTTTCTCCTGATTACAAGAACAGCCACGGCAAATGCGATCAGTCCTGCCAGGAAAAGGATATTCTCCGGCAGGAGTATGCCGGCGGCGGATTCTATGGTCTTGAATTTCCTGAAGACATAGAGCACCAGCAGCACATTGGGAATCAGACCAAGAGAATTGCCGATCCAGTAATCGCGCACCCCTATGCCGGTGGCGCCGATCATCCAGTTTATGGGGCGATAAAAAAAAAGCACGGCACGAAGTATGAACATCATCATAATGCCATTTTGAACAAGCAGTTTGTTGAATCCCTTTAAAAAACTCTTTTCCAATTTTGGCCTGAAGTAATCATTTAAAAAAAAGCGGGAAATTAGAAAAGAGAGTCCGGTGCCGATAGAAAATCCGGCCCAGCAAAGCAGAAATGCCATCCAGAACGGATACACACTCCCGCCGATGATAATAAATACATACGCCAGGCCTCTTATCAAGATGCACAATATGGTAAGCGTGACGAAAAGAAACGGGCCGTAAGACTGATTCAGCCAGGGCGTGAGTGCATCCATCGTTTGATTAACTTTTTCCCAGCTGGAAAAATATCTCGTTATGACAAACATCGAGAGAGCCATAACGACTATTCCCAAAGCCAGGAAAAGGACCAGTTTGACTGTATCGTTCCGTTTTTTAGCCGGGGCGTCCAATATTCATTCGCCTCTATCGAGCACCATGACAATCAAACGGCCTTCCCTGCCGGTAAGACGAAGGAACAAATTCACCCACCGTTGCCTGCCCTTCAGAAATGAGGGGATCTGTTTCGGATCGCTTACCTCAACCCCTCCGAATCTCTTATAGAATGACGCCATGCTGTCCATACACGTCCCCCACAGGCGGCCGTTAAGATGGGCGACGATGTGCCGGCCCATCCGCAAGGGAACACCTCTACCCTGCCAGTCACCGGCCACGGCGACTGAGGTCAATTCAAAGTTGCCGTTATTTGCCGGTTTAATCTGGGCGCAGCCGATCACCTGCCCCTGACTGTTGACCGCCACGGTAATATAACGCCAATCCAGCTTGCGCGGGTGAATGCGTACCGAACGGATGACGGCTTCGATGTCCGCCAAATCCTCTTCCCGTGCCGGGCGGAAAAGAAATTTTTCGCTTTCGATGGGTAGCCACTCCTTTCCATTGGTCTCGGTCTACTTGCTCTACAAAGGAAGGTGCGTGAATGCACTGCGCTCGCGCCAATAAGGCATGGCAAAACGCTCGTGGGCTTTGTCGCGGTATGGCCTGAAAAGCGCCGCTGTAAGCTTGTGGCGGAAAAACATCACGAGGAACACCGGTTTGCGGCTTTCCCTGTCCATCAACCGGTCCTTGGCCGGATTGGAAATTATTCCGCAACCGACCCGCTCTAACCCGCGTTCAGCCGCGAAGCGGGCTGAAGCCACAATGATATTTTCATAAGCATGATAGGTCTTCTCATCCCCGACAAAACCGCCTTCAGTCAATTCCAGGTGCCGCTCATGCCTGATAAAGGTCTGGACACCGACGATCTTCCCATTCAAACGCGCGTAAATATGGATTGCACCAGGAAAGGTCATCAGAAAATCACGCACCTGCCCGCCGTAAGAATCAACATCAATGGGCCTGCCCGGATGCGTGTGCTTGCGGTAGGAATCGGTGCAGCAGACCATAAACTCATTGGCCAGATCCGGCGTCACAGCGCCTTCATGAATATGGATAGTTCCCAAGTTGTTGGCGAACCGGTGAATCTGACGGGAAAGGTGGTTGTGCTCCTTGATCATCCGTTCCGCAGCATCCGGGTTTTTAGTGCCGACCGAACCGGCCTCCATCAATTTCGTGGCCACCACATGGGGGACGGTCTTGATTGCGTTGCTGAAATCATCGGCGAGATCATCGTCCAGCATGCCCACATAATATCCAAAATGGCGCATTTCCGTAAGTTTACGGAGTATGGCGGCGAGCACATCCGCCCGGCATTCGGTCTCTCCAAAAAAGAAGGTGTTGTTGGTGCCGATGTGGTTGCCCTGGCCAAAGCAGTGCTTCATAAAAATCGTGGGCGTGAGCAGGACGCTGGTCAGGCCGAGAAGGCTGCCGTCTTTTGACCAAGCTTTGACAATGCGTGTCCGGTTGGGGATGTTGGTGATGATATCAAGCATCGCCGGGGTTAACCCACGGCTCTCCAGACACGGACGAAGGCTGGCCTTTTCCTCCCCGGTCAACGGGTTCGGCTCGCAAATCTCAACACGAATTCCGTTTTGATTTTCGTTTACCTGCACACCGAGGATTCTCTCCACTTTGTAAATTATTAGGTAAATTATTAGGGACACTTCCCTATTTAATCTGCGAATAACTGGGAACCAAGGGAAATTGGGTCAACAACCCCATTTCCCCGCTTATTTACTCTATGAGTCGAACTTATCTGGGACAGTTTCAGAACGCTTTCCACTTGATGTAATGACATGCCGCCTACTGTTCATTATAGATCATAGAAATATGACACGATTCTTAAAAGCAGCTTGTTCGGCCAAACCGGTTTTGTTCAATAGCCTCTTGAGCGTTTCTCCAATAGGCATCTGTTTGGAAACGATGATTCCCCAATGCTCTTTATTTTGTTCGGCATACAGATTGTGCAGCATCACAAAATCTCTGATATTGAAAGTTATTAAACAGCGTTTCTCCTGTAAGGCAAAGGCAAGTTGATCAATGTCTGTTTTGCCTTTTCTTTTCAGGTCTTGAGCATGAACAACATCAAAACCTCTTTGTCACAACGCATGGGCCAGTCCGGCGTGGATATCTTCATCTAAAAACAGTTTTATTTTCATCAGCCTTTATTGCTGTCCGGGATGGGAGTAAATTTTATTTTTCCAGTATTCAATATTGACGGCCTCGTAAAAAGTCAAACGGCAAATTTAACGGCAAAGAGCCTATTTCCCATCGCCGGGTTAAAAATATTTCTGATCCGT
>JAFGHS010000116.1 GCA_016930075.1 Deltaproteobacteria bacterium | reverse complement strand
CGATGCCGACAGCATGGTGCTTCCGGTCGTGGGGATCTGTTCTGGTCCACCGATTTCCAATTGAGCGTCAGCAACATTCACAGCGAATAGTTGAAAGAGGATGATGGAGAAAAACGCAAAACATATTGCATTGATATAATTCGTTTTTGACATGACGGACCCTCACACAAGTAAAGAAATTGATTTATCGTCCTGCTTTTCTTATTGTTGAAAGCTGATATTCATTTGGAAGATTCCACATAGCTATAACGAGAGCTTTGAATTTCCGTTTTTTCCAGTCATTGCAAGGCGCGGAGCGCCGTTGCAATCTCTTATATTATCAGACGCTTATGAAATTCCTTCGTTTCGCTCACAATAACAAAAGAGGTATTTTCCAAAGATCTTATAGCGCCATATTAATTATATATATTGCTGACAGGAAGTCTTAGTCAAGATGAATTTCAATAGTATTTTTTAAAATGAAATTCAATGATTTTTTTCAGCAGAATACTACAAAAGACCAACATATAGATTAAGAGAATATTAACGGATCATTCTAACTGAAGAATAATGGCAGCATTTCTCAGCGGTCTTCCGTATTCCCGATCAGCAGGCCGTCCTGATCATCGCCGCTGTCGATGATCGTTGCGGCGTTGTCTGTCGATCCTTCAATGAAACATTCAAAGATAGCCTCCTTCGAGGCTGCCTTCGCCGGGAGGCCCGTATGGGGATCCGTTTTGACAAAAACGATGCCGTCGGGAACGGGAAAATTCTCAATCGGTTTATTCTTCAAGGCATTTTCCATAAAATACAGCCAGATCGGCGCAGCGGCGCGGCCGCCGACTTCCGTCATGCCCAGGCTCTTTTCCTGGTCGAACCCTACCCAGACGCCGGCAACCAGAGACGGCGTAAAACCGAGAAACCAGGCATCGCGGACGTCATTGGTCGTACCCGTTTTTCCTGCCACGGGTCTGCCGATGCTTTTCACCCGCCGACCTGTGCCGCTTTCTACAACGTCCTGCATGACATAGGACGTGAGAAACGCAATCCTCGGGTCGATGACCTGTTCGGCCTTGATTTCGGTTTCTTCGAAAATGTTCCCCGTGCGGTCGACGATCTTTATGATAAAAAAGGGCGTCGTTTTTTTGCCTTGATTGGCCAGGACGCCGTAACCCCTCACCATCTCAAGCAGTGTAACGCCGGGAGTTCCCAGGGCCAGCGTATAATTCCGGACAAGGGGCGAGGTGATCCCCATGTTGGTTGTATAAGACATGGCATAGTCCACGCCGATGTGCTGGAGGATTTTGACGGTGGCGACATTCCTTGATTGCACCAGGGCGGTCCTCATGGTGATGGGGCCCAAAAAGTTGCCGTCGAAATTTTGCGGTCTCCAGACTTTGTTCGTATATCGGTCTTCAAACATGATCGGGGAATCGACGATCCGGGTCGCCGGCGTCAGGCCTTTATCGAAGGCTGCCGTGTAGATAAAGGGTTTGAAGGCGGAACCGGGCTGCCGCCTTGACTGCGTGGCCCGATTGAACTCGCTTTTTTTGAAATCCCTGCCGCCGACCATGGCCTTGATGGCGCCGGTTTTCACATCCATGCATAAAAGAGCCCCCTGAACCATACCCTTCGGATGTTTCGCCCGCTCTTCCACTTCCGTGAGCCCCTTCTCGACGGCGTCAACCGCCGCCCGCTGCATGGTCATATCGAGGGTGGTATAAACTTCAAGACCTTCCTTGTACAGGACATCACTGCCGTACTTTTCCTGGATATACCGGCGGACGTTTTCAATAAAATAAGGGGCAATTTTTTCTTTCGGCTTGACCGACCGGAGCATGAGGGGAAAAGCGATGGCCGCGGCCCTGTCCTTATCCGTAATGTACCCGTCCTCAACCATCCGATCCAGGACATAAACCTGCCTCTGTTTGGCCCTGTCGAAATGCTGAAAAGGCGAATAATTGCTCGGCGCTTTCGGCAGACCGGCAAGCATCGCGGCTTCCGGCAGACTGATATATCTGGCGCTTTTGCCGAAATAACCCTGTGAGGCGGCCTCGACGCCATAGGTGCCGTGCCCGAGATAGATGTGGTTGAGATAGAGGTTCAGTATCTCGTCCTTGGTTAAATATTTGTCAATTTTATACGCCAGGACGGCCTCTTTCACCTTCCGCAGATAGCTTTTTTCCGGCGACAGATACAGGGTTTTCGCTACCTGCTGGGTAATCGTGCTACCCCCCTGAACGATCCGCCCCGCCGCAAGGTTTTTCAAAAAGGCCCTGGATATGCTGACGAGATCCAAACCTCTGTGCTGCATAAAACGCGCATCTTCCGCGGCGATGAAGGCTTGCATGACATGGGGCGGCAGGTCGGAAAGTTTAATCACCTTCCGGTCTTCCAGAAAGAATTCATCGATCAATTCGTAATTATCGGCATAGACGCGCGTCGCAATGCTGGGCCGGTAATCCTTGAGCACGGCAATGCCCGGCAACTCCCGGGTCATGACATAGTAAAACAGGCCGACGACTGATATGACGGCGATGCCGCAAAGGATTAGAAATGTAATCAGCAGCGTTTTTAATATTGGAAATTGTTTCTGATTAAGGCGCCGGAGATCGGACGTCTTATGAGCAGCCATGATCGTTTCTATTCACTTTCTTTCGTATCGGTGGTCGCAAGAGGAGGCTTTCTGCCTGCAAACTTTGACACGAAAATGCTCAATTCATAGAGGATATAAAGCGGTACGGCCATAAGGATCTGGCTGAACGCATCGGGCGACGGCGTCAGTACGGCGGCGGCGATAAAAATGATCAGGACGGCGTAACGCCTCTGTCTTGACAATTGTTTTGCATTCACCAGACCGACTTTCGTTGCGAAAAAGATAAATACGGGAAGCTCAAAGGACAGCCCGAAAGCGAGGAGAAATTTGAGCGATAAAGACAGATATTCCCGGAAGGAAATCATCGGCCTGAGCGCATCTGTCGTAAACTCCACAAAAAATCGGAACGCCGGCGGCAAGGCAATGAAGTATCCAAAGAGTATCCCGCCCGCAAACAGCACGGTGGAAATGATGACAAACGGAGCCACGTATTTCTTTTCCGATCTGTAAAGGCCCGGCGATACGAACTTCCATATCTGATAGAGGAGATAGGGGCTTGTAATGATGAGGGATGCAAAAAAGGCAATCATCATGTAAATGAAAAAGGCTTCCGTAAGACCCGTAAAGATCATGTAGCTTTTCTGAGGGAGAACGTCGAAAAGGGGCTTTGTGATGATCCTGAAAAGCTGATCCTTTAAAATATAACACGCAATGAAGCCCAGACCGACGGCGACAAGCATGCGGATCAGTCTTTTTCTCAATTCCTCAAGGTGAGAGGTCACGGGCATTTTTTCGTCCAAAGGCTCAGCCGTCATGCGGGTGTTTACGCTCCTTGTATAATCATTGCCGGATTGGATGAAGCCGGATCATTGTGGGATTTTGGCATCGGCGCCTGATGGTGAGGATTCATTTTCGTCTTCCTCTGCCGTTGAAGAGAGCTGGTTGTCATGGGGATGATCATCATCTTTCTTGCCATACAAAAGCGAATTTTTCAAATCGTCAAGATCGGTTTTCAGATCGTCGGCCTTCAGAGAATCCTTCACGGTGCTGGTCACATCATCCGCCGCCTTCCGGAATTCGGCAAGCCCCTTGGCCAGTGATTTGGCAAGATCGGGCAATTTCTTCGGTCCCACGATCAACAGGGCCACGACTGCGATTACCATAAGTTCCGGAACGCCGATATTAAACATATATCCATCTCTTGATTAAGTCATTATGGTTGTAAACCTATATGCAGTATTGCTGCTTTGTCAACAGTTATTACGGGTCGGGGGGCGGGGATTGGGAGCCAGGGGCCACGGATCAGAGGGCCAGGGGGCAGGTCGGACATTGTTCAAAAGAGACTCTCGTGCAGCCGTCGATGACCGTTCAGCCGTCTTTAATATATTTGCCACACAGGGGCTTTTATGATAGACATCTTGCCGCTTCAGACGGTTTTTCCCGACCGTCGAGAAAGGCGCTTCATGACCAGAAGAACAGGCATCGTAAGAGACAACCGGTATTTGAGGCACGGCGCGCACTATATGGAGCCCGAGACGCCCCGGAGGCTGGAGGCGATTTATGCCATGCTCGACACGGCCGCCATGAAGGAAAAATTTATCGAGATCGCACCCCGCCATGCCGAGGTGGAGGAACTCAAGATGTTTCATGAGCCCGCCTATATTGAACGGGTGGCCGGTACGACGGGTAAGAAACGCGTCTCTCTCGATCCCGATACGGAAACAACGGAAGAATCGTACGACACGGCGAGGCTGGCCGCAGGCGGCGTCATGAACGCCGTTGACAGCGTTATGAGCGGCGATTGCGACAACGCCTTTGCCCTGATCAGACCGCCGGGCCACCATGCCGACGCCGGGCATGCAGCGGGATTCTGCATTTTCAACAACGTCGTCCTTGGCGCCCTGCACGCCCTGGCAAAACATCATTTGTCGAGGATCCTGATCGGCGATTGGGACATGCACCACGGCAACGGCACGCAGGACGCGTTTTATGCCGACGGCAGGGTTTTGTACTTTTCGACCCACGAGTTCCCGGCTTATCCGGGAACGGGGCGGGTGGAAGAAACGGGCTGCGAGGCAGGAACCGGCTGCACCATCAACGTCCCCCTGGCGCCCGGCGCGGGCAATGCCCAATACGTAACGGTGTTCAAAAGGATTCTCGAACCTGTAGCCATGCATTTCCGGCCGGAGCTTATCCTGCTGTCCGCGGGCTTTGACATCCATGAGAAGGACCCCCTGGGGGGCATGAAGGTGACGGAGAAGGGGTTTGCCGCCCTGACGCGCATCCTCATGAACATTGCCGATGCGTGCTGCGGAGGGAAACTCGTCGCCGTCCTCGAAGGCGGATACAACTTGAGCGGCCTGACCGAATCGGTTAAAGCGGTTCTTCTTGAGATGCGCGACGATACCCGCATCTCCGATGAAGACATCGGCAGGATGGAACAGGCGGCAGAAAACCGGCAGGACCCGGTTTGCGAAAGGGTCGTCAGGCAACAGAAACCCTATTGGCCGGTATTTTAAAATAAACCTTCCTGTCATTCCGGACTCCGATCCGGGACCCAGTTTTAAATATCTGGATTCCGGCTTTCGCCGGAATGACGAGGATACTTTCAGGAGAATGCTTCCATGAAGATTACGAAAGAAGAAGTGGAATACGTCGCCCATCTGGCGAGACTGGAGTTCCATGCCGGGGAAACGGAGAAATTCACCTCTCAGTTGAATGGTATCCTCCTGTACATGGAGATGTTGAACCAGATCGACACAACAGGCGTCGAGCCCATGACCCATGCCATTGCCCAGAAGAACGCTTTTCGGGATGACGTCGTGGGAGAATCTCTGATGAATGAAGCCGCCCTGGCAAACGCCCCCGACGGAAGGGGCGATTTTTTCCGGGTGCCGAAAGTGATCGAATAACCCTATGGAATTAAACGAACTTACCATTCATGAATTGCAGAAAAAATTGCGGGCCGGCGACACATCCTCCACGGAAATCGTCCAGGCCGTATTCAAAAGAATTGAGGCCGTCGAGCCCCGCATTAACGCCTATATCACCTTGATGAAAGACGTCGCCCTCGCGGATGCCCTTAAGGCGGATGAGGCCGTCAAAAAAGGCGACATCAGGGCGCTCACGGGGATACCCATTGCCCTCAAGGATATCTTTTGCACCAAAGGATTCCGGACGACCTGCGGGTCCCGCATCCTTGAAAACTTCATCCCGCCTTACGACGCCACGATCGTAGAAAAATTAAGGCAGGCCGGGGCTATCTTTACGGGCAAGACCAATATGGATGAATTCGCCATGGGCTCATCCACAGAGACGTCTTTTTTCGGCACAACAAAAAATCCCTGGGACCTCAACAGGATTCCCGGCGGTTCCAGCGGCGGTTCCGCGGCAGCCGTGGCCGCCGACGAATGCATCGCCTCTCTGGGCTCCGATACGGGAGGCTCCATCCGGCAGCCCGCCGCCCTCTGCGGCGTTGTGGGCATGAAGCCGACCTACGGCCGGGTTTCCCGTTTCGGTTTGATTGCCTTTGCTTCATCCCTGGACCAGATCGGCCCCTTCACGAAGGATGTGGAAGACTGCGCCATCCTGATGAACGGCATCGCCGGCTATGACCCGAAAGAATCCACCTCGATCCCGCAGGACGTCCCGGATTACCGGTCGTTTCTGTCGCGGGGCATCGACGGCTGGACCGTGGGCATCCCGAAAGAATATTTTATCGAAGGCATCGACGCCGAAGTCAGTGAGGCCGTCCAAAAAGCGATCAAATGCGTGGAAGGCCTGGGGGCCAAAACGATGGAAATATCGCTGCCGCACACCAAGTATTGTCTGGCCGTCTATTATATCATCGCCCCGGCGGAGGCCAGTTCCAACCTGGCGCGTTACGACGGCGTAAAATACGGATACCGTTCGCCCGACGGCCAGGACCTCCTCGACATGTATAAAAAGTCCCGCTCCGAAGGCTTCGGCGCAGAGGTTAAAAGACGGATCATGCTCGGCACCTACGCCCTGTCTTCCGGCTATTATGACGCCTATTACAAAAAGGCCTCCCAGGTCCGGGCGTTGATCAAACGGGATTTTGACGACGCATTCAAAACCTGCGATATTATTCTCACGCCGACCACCCCGACGCCGGCATTCAACGTGGGTGAAAAGACCGGCGATCCTTTGCAGATGTACCTGTCCGACATATTGACCATCTCGACCAACCTGGCCGGCATTCCCGGCATCTCCGTGCCCTGTGGATTTACAAAGGGAGGGCTTCCTGTCGGGGTCCAGTTCCTGGCGGGTCACCTGGAGGAAGGAAAACTGCTGCAGATCGCCGCAGCCTATGAAAAAAACGCCAACCTGGAAAAAAGGAGACCGAATCTCTGATGGAATACGAACCGGTTATCGGGCTGGAAGTCCACGCCCATTTACTCACGAATGCCAAAATATTCTGCCGTTGCTCGACGAAATTCGGCGCAGCGCCCAACAGCCACACCTGCCCCATTTGCCTCGGCATGCCCGGCGTCCTGCCCGTTTTGAACAAAAAGGTCGTCGAATACGCCGTCAAAATGGGGCTTGCAACCAACTGCCGCATTAACGACCGATCCGTCTTTGCCCGGAAAAATTACTTCTATCCGGACCTTCCCAAAGGGTATCAGATTTCCCAATACGCCGAACCCCTGGCGGAACACGGCCGTATTGAAATAGAAACGGGCGACGGGAAAAAGATCATCGGCATCACGCGGATCCACATGGAGGAAGACGCCGGGAAACTTCTCCATGATGAACGCAATCCCTCCAGTTATGTGGACCTGAACCGCACGGGCATCCCCCTGATCGAAATCGTGAGCGAACCCGACATGCGAAGCGCCGAAGAAGCGGCGGCCTATCTGAAAAGACTCCACGAAATCCTCGTCTATCTTGAAATCTGCGACGGGAATATGGAGGAAGGAAGCTTCCGCTGCGACGCCAACGTTTCCTTAAGACCAAAGGGCCGGGCTGCTTTCGGAATTCGGGCGGAGCTCAAAAACATGAATTCCTTCCGCAACGTCCAGCGGGCCGTGGAATATGAAATTGAGCGCCAGCGGCATGTCCTCGACGGCGGCGGCAAGGTGATCCAGGAAACACGGCTCTGGGATGACGGACAGGGTGTGACGCTTTCCATGCGGGGCAAGGAGGAGGCCCACGACTACCGGTATTTTCCCGATCCGGATCTCGTTCCCGTCGAGATCGGCAAAGACTGGATCGCTGAAATTGAAAAGACCCAGCCGGAACTGCCGCAGGAGAAAAGGGAGAGATTCATCCGTGAATATCAAATTTCGTCCTATGATGCCGGCGTGTTGACGGCAAGCCGTGCTCTGGCCGATTATTTTGAGGAAGCGGCAAGGCAGGCCGGCAAGCCGAAGATCGCCGCCAACTGGATCATGGGCGACATCCTGAAATTCCTGAACGAAGACAAACGCAGCGTCAAAGATTGCCCGATCCTGCCTGCCGACCTTGCAGCGTTGATCCGCCTCATTGACGACGGCACCATCAGCGGCAAGATGGCCAAGGAAATCATAGACGTTATGTATAAAACCGGTAAAAAACCGGGCGCCGTCATCGAAGAAAAAGGCATGGTGCAGATCACCGACGAATCCGCCCTGGCCAAAACCATCACCGGCATCATCGAGGCCAATCCGGCACAGGTTGAGCAGTACCGCAGCGGCAAAGAAAAGGTCTTCGGTTTCTTTGTCGGCCAGGTCATGAAGGCCACCCAGGGGAAAGCCAATCCGAAACTGATCAACGATCTTCTGAAAAAGATGCTTTCCGGGTCATGATGGAAGTGAACAACATCAGAAAGCATGAGAATACAGAAGCCAGAAGTCAGGAGCCAGGAGCCAGAATAACCATGATATTGTTCTTCTGACTTCTGACTTCTGACTTCTTATATAAAGGTTTGCTCCATGAACAACATCAGAACGATATATTGGGAAGACAACACGGTTGTCATGATCGACCAGAAGGCCCTGCCTATGGAGGAGCGCTATCTCACATGCAGCCGCTATGAAGAGGTCATCGCAGCCATCAGGGATATGACGATCCGCGGCGCCCCGGCCATCGGCATCGCCGCCGCCATGGGCATCGCCCTCGGAGCCCTTCACCTTGAAGCCAAAGACGACCGTGCATTTCGCAACGCATTTAATGACATCTGCGATCAATTCGCCCAGGCCCGGCCGACGGCGCGCAATCTTTTCTGGGCCATCGAGGGGATGAAGGCATGCTTTGAGACGGCCCTGACCGGAAAGACGGGTTTAAAAAAGGTCGGCTCCGCTCAAATTGACTCGTCCGATGTTTATGCGGCAATCAAGCAGGCCCTCATTGAGGAAGCAATCGGCATAGGCAATGAGGATATTGCCGCCAACCGCCGTATCGGACTTCATGGCCGCTTCTTTATAAAAAACAACGACCGCATCCTGACCCATTGCAACGCCGGCGCATTGGCCACGGCCGGTTACGGCACGGCCCTCAGCGTCATCCGGGCGGCTTGCGAAGAGGGAAAGACCGTGCATGTTTACGTGGATGAGACGCGGCCGGTCCTTCAAGGGGCGAGACTGACGGCGTGGGAGTTGATGAAGGAAAGCATCTCGGCAACCCTGATCACGGACAATGCAGCCGGATTCCTCATGCAGCAGGGGAAAATCGATCTTGTCATCGTCGGCGCTGACCGGATCGCCGCAAACGGCGACACCGCCAACAAAATCGGCACCTATTCTCTCGCCGTCCTGGCAAAAGAGCACGGCATCCCCTTCTATGTCGCCGCGCCCCTGTCCACTTTTGATTTATCCATCCGTCAGGGGAAAGACATCATCATCGAAGAAAGAGACGGGAAAGAGGTCGCGGAATTTGAGGGCCGCCGCATCGCTCCTTACGGGATCGACGTTTATAATCCCGCCTTTGATGTAACGCCCTACCGCTATATCACAGCCATGATCACGGATGCGGGCATCGCCCGGCCGCCTTTTGAAGAGAATATTAAAAAACTATTCCCCCAAAAAACGGCTTATGACATATAGGACGGCCCCCGGAAGCCCATGTCCCGCAAAGGAAAAGCAAATCTTTATCAATAATCATTTCTATTGATAAACCCCCAAAATTTGTTTATGAATAACGCCAATCCTATGAAGTGGTGAGAAAAATGAAGCGAATTCCGAACATTATCCTGATTTTTCTCGCGGTCCTTTTTACCCACGGCATTTTGTCGGCCAAAGATGCAGCAAACAGAACCGGCGATATCGTTAAAGGCGTTCAGGCGGAAGGCGCTTGCGCCATCGTCGGCATGAGCGCTGAACCGTCGCAGTTGGCGGCCCTGCAACGGGCGCGTGCGGCGGCCATCGAGCAGGCAGCCGGCAACGCCGGCGCTGGTAATCGAGCGGATGCGAGGTGAAGCTTACGGCGTTGCATTTTTTAACCTGTATTTCCCAGTGTATGTCATTTCGAACAAAGTGAGAAATCTCAGATAAGCAATTCAAGAAGATATCTCCCTTCGGTCGATATGACAGAACATTTATGAAAGGAATTACTAAACTCCATAAAAAGCATCCTTGACATTTTTAAAAAGGTTATACTAAAGTGCAACATCGGGAGGTTAAGAAGGCTATGCGTTTTGCCGGCGTGAAAGAACTAAAACAAAAAACAATGGACATTATCGAGGCTTCGAGAAAAGAGGATATCATCATCACCGCCTACGGCAAGCCTGCGGCTATCCTGCATCACATAACGGAAGACGATCTTGCGGATTATCTTGTTGAAAATGATCCGGCTTTTAAGGCGAGGATTGAAGATGCCTTTACTGAGTACGGTATTGCGGGCGGCATAACGGCCGATGCCCTGATCGAAAAATTGGGGAAACGCCTCAACGATGAATAAATATCAGGTCGTTTTCAGTCCCGCGGCCCAAAGGGACATTGAGGCGCTGGACACTGCTGATGTGCTTCAGGTTGTTCGGGACGTGAAATCATATTTGGAAACCTCGCCGCTGCCTTTCGGGAAGCAGCGAATCAAAAAAATGACGGGCTTCAAGCCGCCGCTCTATCGTTTAAGAAGCGGGGATTTCAGGGCCTATTACCGTATAGCGGGCGATACAGTCATTATCCTCGCCGTTACGGACAGGAAAGCAAGCGAAAAAGTCTTGAGGAAAATCAGGTAAGGGAAAAGCAAGAATACAAACGTGGTGATTAGGCGAGTCGGCCTTGAGAAAAATATTTTACGCCATCGTTTTGGGGTGTTTAGTGTTCGGGACGTCGTTAGGGCTTGTGGGCAAGGGCAACATCGCCGTCTCGCCCGTCCCGCCGTCGCTTGACCTGTCCATCAAATTTGTCGAACCGTCGGGAAATAACATCCTGGATGCCGACGAAGCCGGAAAGATTGTGCTCACCGTCAAAAACAGCGGCAAGTGAGATGCCTTTGACTGCTGGGCGCGGTGCTCATGACGAGCGCCTCACTGGATCAGGTATCGGCCTGGTATCCGGAGAAGCGCCATTCCCTGTTTACCTACTATTTCCTCAAGGGGATGCAGGGCGAATCGGATCAAAACAAGGATGGGAAAATCACTGTGGGAGAGCTTTCGGAATACCTCAAAGAACATGTTCCCTATATGGCAAGACGGCTCAAAGGGCTGGAGCAGCAGCCGGTGGTCATGGGAAATCCCGGTGGCGTTCTGGCCGTGCTGAAGCATTGAGGATTAGGATTTTCCGGATGCGGTGCGCGATACTATTTTTTTTTGAAAGAGTCGGTGTGTTTGCGAAGCAGATCGGCAAAATTCTCAGGCGTAATAGGCTTGCTGAAATAAAAACCCTGCATCTCGTCGCAGACTTGTTCCCGCAGGAAAGACTCCTGCGCCTCGGTTTCCACGCCTTCGGCAACGACGGTTAGCTTCAGATCCCTGGCCATGACAATAATCGCCAGGGTGATCGCTTTGTTCTCGATATCATCCGGAAGGTTGCGGATAAACGACCTGTCCACCTTCAGCGTGTTGACGGGAAAGTGTTTTATCTGGGCCAGGGATGAATAACCCGTCCCGAAATCATCGATGGCAAGCCGTACGCCTATGGCCCTGATTTTGTTGAGCACATCAATAACGCGCTCCGGATCATGCATGACCATGCTTTCGGTGATCTCCAGCTCCAGCAGATTCGGCGCCATGCCGCTTTCCTTCAACGCCGCCTTGATGTCTCCCAATAAATGACTGTCCATGAGTTGACAAAGCGATAGATTGACCGCCATGCAAACCGTGGGCAAACCCTGGCGCTGCCAGGCGACATTCTGGGCACAGGCTGTTTTCATCACCCATCGGCCAATGGGCACGATCATCCCTGTTTCTTCGGCTACAGGAATAAACTGAACCGGAGCTATCGAACCCAGGTGCGGGTTATTCCAGCGCAGCAGCGCTTCAACGCCCGTAATCGCTCCCGTTTTGAAATCCACCTTGGCCTGATACGCTATAGAGAATTCTTGTCTCTCCAATGCGTGACGCAGATTCTTTTCTATTTTAAGGCGCAGGTTTGCCATGGAGTGAAGATTTTCAGAGTAGAACTGGAAGTTGTTCTTGCCCGCTTCCTTGGCAAAATACATGGCGATGTCCGCATTTTTCATCAGGGATTGCTCGTCATGCCCGTCCATGGGATACACGCTGACGCCGATGCTCGTCGTTACGCGGTATTCTTCACCCATAAGGACGACGGGTTTGATAGCGGCTGAAAGTATCTTGTTGGCCAGGGTGGTTACCTGATTCAAGTCGTCCAGATCCTCGATCAGGATGATAAACTCATCGCCTCCCATGCGGCCGACAATATCGACCGCCCGCAGCATTTGCTTGAGTCTGCGGGCAATGACTTTGAGCAGTTCGTCTCCCGCCTCGTGACCCAGAGAATCGTTAATCGTCTTGAAACGGTCAAGATCAACAAATAAAACCGCCAACTGTTTTTTCCGCCGCTGAGCGGATCGGATCGAGTGGCCGAGGAGCTGACTGAACATGAGGCGGTTGGGCAATCCGGTCAGGGCATCGTGGGTTGCCACATGGTTGAGTTCCTGCTCGATCAGTCTGCGTTCCGTGATGTCGCGAATAAGCCCTTTAAACCCTGCCGGCTTGCCTGATACCTCCTTTTGCAGCGATACGGACGCCTCAATATATCTTTTCGTGCCGTCCTGTCTTGTGATCTGCCAATCCAGGCTTTCGACGGGGTTGCCTGTTTCGTAAACTTTTTTAAACGTCTGTATAACTTTTTCCAGACTTTCCGCATCCGAAAACTGCCGGTAATTTGCGCCCGTCAATTCCTTTCGGGAACATCCGGTGATGCGGCATAAGGAATCATTGAAAAAGGTAAAACCGCCTTCGAGATCAACCTCAAAATAGGCTTCCTGAATGCCTTCCAGAATGCTTCTGTACTTACTCTCGCTCTGATGAAGCGCCTCCTCCATCTTTTTGCGCCCCGTAATATCCATAAAACATCCCAGCGTGGCGCGTTCCCCGCCATACATAATGGGAGAGACGGTTTCCAGAATCCACTTAATTTCATGACTCTTCGTAATATATCTGTATTCATAAGGGTCGGCGCTTTGCCTTTTCAGGCATTGTATGGCCTGCGTTCGGACCTTTTCCTTGTCTTCGGGATAAATATTTTTGAGGGAATCCGTGCCGATAAGCTCCGTATCGGAATAACCGGTGATTTTCTGGTACAGTTCACTGACGTAGACAAACTTGCCGTTTTGAACGAT
Source organism: Deltaproteobacteria bacterium (assembly GCA_016930075.1). Classification (GTDB taxonomy): domain Bacteria; phylum Desulfobacterota; class Syntrophia; order Syntrophales; family JAFGHS01; genus JAFGHS01. Next base: position 5,533 of record JAFGHS010000116.1, on the reverse strand, counting down.
ATATATTCCATCCCTCGCATTGGCGATAATGTCTTCCGCCAGAGGGGACAGGTCTTTTCTTGGGGATGGCTTCTTCGTCGCAGGCTCGCTTGCTGATTTCGGTTTTTTTATCATAGATCAAGCTCATTCATATCCGCCGTTTGCTATCTCCCGACAACTCAGACGGCTGCATACTAACACATCTTTTTTTTCTGTAAAAGGAAATATTGTTTACGTTTCGTTGACCCATTCGACGCAGGCTGACAGCGGATTTCGCCAGGCGGCCCCTTTCTGACCACGGCTTTTAAAAATCCTTATCTTAAAGGACGCATCCGGCATTGACAATGGGTCGGCAAAGTGATTTACAGAACGGACTTTTCTTATGCTTTACAAAGACTTGATAAGGCTGTGCCAAACGTCAATCCTTCCTAATCCAAAGAATGACAACCTCGCAAAAAGCCGAATTATGTTATTTCGAGTGGAACGAATGACGAATAAAAAGTGTTGCCAATGTAACGCGGATTGATATAAGTGATGTCCTCAACCTCGCAGCCCTGACGGCAATATAACCTGCTTTTGAAGAATATCCGCTGGAAGAGGCAAACCGGGCGCTCCATGACCTTAAGGAGGAAAAATCCGGGGCGCCCAGGTCCTGAGGGTCGGCGATTGAAAATGATGAGAATGAAGGAGGGTATTACTGATGGCAAAAACATACAAAATCGCCCTGGTTCCGGGAGACGGGACGGGTCCGGAAGTCCTCGCCGAGGGGGTAAAGGTTGTCAAGGCAGCGGCCGATAAATTCGGCTTCAAGCTGGCCATGACGAACTACGATCTGGGCGGAGAACGTTACAAGCGGACGGGCGAAATCCTGCCCGACAGCGTTCTTGAGGAATTCCGAACCTATGACGCCATCTACCTGGGCGCCATCGGTCATCCCGACGTCAAACCGGGAATTCTGGAGAAGGGGATTCTGCTCAATATGCGCTTCGCCCTCGATCAATATATCAATCTTCGGCCCGTCAAACTCTATCCCGGCGTCGAGACGCCTTTGAAAGACAAGGGGCCTGAAGACATCGACTTCGTCGTCGTCCGGGAAAACAGCGAGGGCCTTTATACGGGCGCCGGCGGCTTCCTGAAGAAAGGCACGCCGGACGAAGTGGCGATCCAGGAATCCATCAATACGAGAAAAGGCGCGGAGCGCTGCATCCGCTATGCCTTTAATGTCTGTCGCAAGCGCAACAAGGACAATAAACTGACCCTCTGCGGCAAGACGAACGTCCTGACCTATGCCTTCGACATGTGGGAACGGACTTTTTATGAAGTCGCCAAAGAGTACCCCGATATTAAAACGGATTACGCCCACGTCGATGCCACCTGTATGTGGATGGTGAAGAACCCGGAATGGTTCGACGTCATCGTGACGGACAACATGTTCGGCGACATCATAACGGATCTGGCCGCTATCATCCAGGGCGGCATGGGCATTGCCGCCGGCGGGAACCTCAATCCCGAGGGCGTCTCCATGTTCGAACCCATGGGCGGCTCGGCGCCTAAATACACGGGTCAAAATGTCATCAACCCCATGGCAACCATCATGGCGGGGCAAATGATGCTCGATGTCATAGGCGAAGAGAAGGCCGCGCAGGCCGTTGAAAAAGCGGCGATTACGGTCATTTCGACAAAGCTCAAAAGCATGGCCGCGGGACATATGGGGTATTCCACGTCCGAAGTCGGGGATCTGGTGGCTAAATTTATTTAAACATCAAAATAATATTTGTTTTTTACATTGAATTTTGGTAGGCAGGGAGCGCTCTTTTCCGGAAGAGCGCTTTTTTTTCATATCTATTAGAAACCGCAAAGGAGTTGACATGTCAGACAACATCGTTGAGCAGCTTGATTATATATTCAAGCCGCAATCCATAGCTTTTATCGGCGCCAGCAATGACCTCCGCAAATGGGGCGGCCGGGTGCTGAACCGGGCCATTCATTCCGATTATCGGGGGGCCCTGTATCCCGTAAATCCAAAGGAAAAGAAAGTCCTGAAGCTTCCGTCCTATGCCGACGTCCGGAAGATACCCGGCCCCGTCGACCTGGCCGTATTTACGGTGCCGGCAGTCCACATGCCCGCGGTCATGAAAGACTGCATCGAGAAAGGCATCCGGGGGGGCATCGTCATTTCCGCCGATTTTGCCGAGACGGGCGAAAAGGGCCGGGCCCTCGAGCAGGAAACGCTTCGGATCGCACGGGAAGGGAATATGCGTTTCGTCGGCCCGAACTGCAACGGCATCTGGTCAGGCGTCGTCGGATTGAATACGACGCCGGATGAACACAAAATGTCGGGCCCCGTGGGTTTCATCACCCAGAGCGGCAGTTTCGGATTCGCCGCGACCAAGCAGATTAATGCAAGAGGCTTCGGCTTCAGCAAAATGATCAGCATCGGCAATCAGGGCGACCTGACGGCCACGGATTACCTGGAATACCTGTGGCATGACGAAGAGACAAAGGTCATCGCCATGTACATGGAAGGCTTCAAGGACGGCCGGCGATTCATCGACATGGCTAAAAAAGTCGTCAAACACAAGCCCATCCTCATTTTGAAAGGCGGGCGTTCCGCCGTCGGCGCCAGGGCGACCATGTCCCATACGGCTTCCATCGCCGGATCAGACGAGGTTTTTGACGCCGTCTGCCGTCAGACCGGACTCATCCGGGTTCATCAGTTGGAGCATCTGTTTATCATGGCGGAAGCCCTGTTCAGTCAGCCCGTAGCCCGCGGCAAAAAAATCGCCATCGTCGGCAACGGCGGCCAGGGCGTATTGGGCTCGGACAACCTGATGGCCCTCGGCATGGAGATTCCCGAGTTTTCCAAAGATGATCAGCTTCGTCTGAAAAGCGTCCTGCCGCCCCACGCCCCCATGCCGAGAAACCCCGTCGACTTTGCCGCCGGGGGAATCGGGACGATCGGCGAGATGCGCGTTATCGAAACACTGGCCTCCTTTGACTGTGTGGACGCTATTTTTACCAATGTCCCCGTGGCGCGGAGCTTTAAAGCAACCCTGGCGGAAAGAAAAATGGAAATCATCAACGCCGTCCAGTCCTTTGCGCAAATCCCGGCAACATACGGCAAACCGGTTATTTGTAAATCCTTTACGGCGGCAGGAGATGTCGACGAAATTTTGAATGAAGCCAGGATCCCCTCCTTCACCGGCATCGAAAGCTGCACACTGGCCATGTCCGCTCTGGTGCAGTACGGCGAGATTAAAAGAAGATCTTAATGCCCTTACAGGTCGTAAAGCGTATCGTCCACGCGGGGTTTTGATTTCTTGCCTTTTTGTTTCGTCTGGGCCTGGAGAATGAAGGGTTCCTCATTCTCCAGGAGGTCTCCCATTTCCGCTTCGATCTGCTCCGGGTCTTCCCCTTTTTCCAGACGGCTGATCGCCTCTTCCATGCCGGGCCCGAATTTTAGACCGGCCTTCGTGAGCTGTCTCATCAACCGGGCGGCCATGCGGGGATCGTCCTCCTGCATCTTTTCCGCTTCGCTCGCTATGGTTCCCATCACCTTTTCCAGCGTTGACGGATCGACAGGCATATCGTCATCCGCCGGCCCCTCCTTTGCCTTGGAGGGATTTGCGAAAATGGACATCTGGCGCTTTAACCGGATTCGCTTGCATCGCGGGCAGTAGGGAATCTTTTCGGTGTTTGCGCTTCCGGAAAAGAAGTTATAAACCGTATGGCATTTATGGCAGTAAAACTCGTAGATGGGCATATCTTCTCCTTAACGCTTTTTTTACGAGATAAATAATCATTCTTCTCATGAAAATCAAGTCGCTTTTGCCATAGCCCGTAAATGCATCACGCCAGTCATTCGGCCCGGGACACAAATTTGGGACGGCCCGGAGCCTGCAAAAATCCGGCATTGCACGAACCCGGCGGCGGACAAGCTGTTGACGGAATCGGCGTCTGTATGCGGGGAAAAACTTCAACCGTTCAACATGAAAATCCAGCTGTTTAGGACCAGCGCATAGCCCACCCAGATCAAATAGGGAAGAAGCAGTAAAGACGCCGCCCGGGAGAAAGGGAAAAAGATTTTCATCGTCCGGATGATGGCCCCTGACAGGAGGACAATCACAACCAGCCCGCCGGCAATGGACCTGAAGCCGAAAAAGACCATCGACCACAGGATGTTGAGCAGCAACTGGAAGATGAATACGGTCAGGGCATCTCGATAAGCTCGGCTTTGGAGATTTTGCCTCCAGACCAGAAAAAAAGAAATCCCCATAAGGACGTACAACACCGACCATACGGGGGCAAATACCCAGCCCGGCGGCGTAATCGGCGGCTTTTGGATGAGAAGATACCAGGAATCGACCGACTGGGCCGTAAAAAATGATCCGATAATGCCCGCAGAAAGACAAAGGACAATGCTTAACATAAACCTGAGAATCGTTATCCCCGTTGTACGATTCAGATATTGCCGCGGCTGAAAAAACTGTCTCATGTCCAAACCTCTTTCAAAGTCAAGCAATGAATAAATCAATGGGCCGGCAGTTGACGGATCATCCGTTTCTATGTATGATCCGAGGGCTTTCATTATAGAAACGCGCCTTCATTCCTGTCAAGGCATTTGAAGGCATTTGAGATGATTCATCATAAAAGAAAGGATGCGGCATCATGATGACTTACCCTGAGATCATTGCTTTTCACGGCCATTCCTGCCCGGGACTGGCCATCGGCTACCGTATGGCTTCTTCCGCCATGGAGGCGCTGAAGATCATTCGCTCCGCCGATGAAGAACTGGTTGCCATTGTAGAAAACAATGCCTGCGGCGTGGACGCCCTCCAGTGCGTCACCGGATGCACCTTCGGCAAAGGGAATCTGATATTTCACGACTACGGCAAACAGGTCTATACCCTCTATGCGCGCCAGACCGGCGAGGGGGTGCGGGTCGTATTTCACGGCCGGGGCGTCACGGGAGAAATGCGCAGCAGCCGGGATGCCTTCATCAAATTTATGTTGGCAGTGCCGGCCGATGAGATTTTGTCGGTTCAGACGGTGCATATTGAAGAACCTGAGCCGGCGGAAATTCATAAATCGGGAATTTGCAGCATCTGCGGGGAATCCGTCATGGGCACCCGCATCCGGCAAGTGGACGGGAAACCCGCCTGTATCCCCTGCGCGGATAAAGCCATGTCAAGTTAGCGTCCGGTACGGCCGGGGCAGCGCTTCATCAAGGAGTAAATTCGGGGAAACTTACGCAGAAGAGTCTTTACAAAAAACCGCCTCTCATCCGGGCGGGCATTCGGCCTGCCGCGCCGGAAAAACGGTTTGCGGTTTATTCCGACTTTTTATGGAACCGCCGGATAGTGCAGTGTTGCAATGATCCATTGTCATATCGACCGTAGGGAGATATCTTTCTTTCTGGCCGAAGTCGCAAAGATGACGACCTCGTAAAAAGTCGCAATGCAGCGTTCATGTCATTTCGACCGCAGGGAGAAATCCTGAAATCATTAAAGATTTCTCGTCGCTTCACTCCTCGAAATGACAGAATTCGACTTTT
>JAFGHS010000115.1 GCA_016930075.1 Deltaproteobacteria bacterium | reverse complement strand
TTGATGCTGAAGCGCTGGGCCGGCGGCTCCATGAAAACCCCCCTTGATGTATTCGGTCCAGCCGGCGTCGAAACGGTTGTCAAAGGATTCAATCAGGCATATTCCCTGGACACGCAATACCGTATTGCGCACCATGGCCAGGAGGTGGCGCCGCCATCCGGCGCAGGCGGCATGGCCAGGACGTTTCAATTCCCGGCCGATAAAAAAGCCATGGTGATTATTGATGCCGATGGGTTGAAGGTGACGGCCTTCGAGGTCGATCACACACCCGTAAAACCGGCTGTGGGTTATCGTTTCGATTACAAGGGCCGCTCCGTGGTGATCAGTGGGGATACGGTACCCTGTGCCACCCTGCTGGAACAGTCCCGGGGTGCTGACATACTGGTTCAGGAAGCGCTGCAGCGGACGATGGTCGGTATATTGAAAAAAACGGGGCAAAAAATTAACCGCCCCCATACGGCAAGAATTATGGGTGATATATTAAACTATCATGCGTCGCCGGAGGATGCCGCCAAACTGGCGCATGAAGCAGGGGTCATGCATTTGGTGCTGAGCCATATCCTGCCGCCCCTGCCTGTTGCAGACCTTAAACCGGTCTTTCTCGGCGATGCGAAAAAGGGGTTCCACGGTCCCATCACGATCGCGGAAGACGGCATGCTGTTCAGTCTGCCGGTGGGGAATAAAAAGATCATCCAAAAATCGCTTTTATAAACAGGAGCGCCCCCAGGAGGTCAACCATCCGATGATACGATTTCTGAAAGAACTCAAATAGAAAGGAGAAAACAATGGCTTTTATCATGCCGGCCCCGGATCAATTTAAGAAACTCATGTCCCAGCAATATAAGGGGCCCATCGTCATGGTCAACCTGCTCAAATTCAAACCGGTCGGCGGGGCCGAATCGTATCGGAAGTACTTTAAGGCAACCAGTGCGTTGATGTCGGGGAAAGCGATAACCCGCATTGTTTACCGCGGCAACGGCCTGATGCCTGTCATCGGTGACGAAGAGTGGGATGAGGTTGCCTTGTACGAGTATCCTTCGATAGAGGCGTTCATCGACATGAACAGGAGCAAAGAATATCAGGCGGTCGTTCACTATCGGACAGATGCGCTTGAGGATTCACGGCTCTATTGCACGATCCCGGAAGCGAATGATTCGTGACTTCAGGGATATTTTTACAGACCGGGACCTTAGAAATCCCCATGCTCCCATAGGTGCCATAAGGCATGAAAATCAACCTCCCCCTGCACCCTCCAGCGGGGGACAACGTAATACCGGCTGAAGTCGGAATCCGGTAATTTAGTACCGGATCCCGGATCGATGTCCGGGATGACAGGACGTTTAATTTTTTAGTAAATGCTATGACCCTGTGGGACAATACGAGACATAAAAATCCCTCTTTTCTAAAGGGAGGCTGGGGGGATTTTTGTATTAAAACTAAGGATTGGGGAGGTGTAGGATGTCAGACTTAAAAGATTTTTAGGAAGCCGGGCGCGATGATATTTGAAGTTGTCGCCAACCTGTTCAAGACCGGCGGACGATTAAATATGGGGATGCCGGTGAAACCCCTTCTGGCAAGGGGCATCAGGGCCAAATTTACTCCGGGATTTGATTTCTTGCGAAGAAAATTGATGAGAAAAAAAGGCAATGAATTTGCCGGGGAGATTATCCGGACCGACTCGTCAATTTAGTTGCGTTGAAAAACATTTTTATGTAGAAGATGGGCGACTAAAAAAGAAGCAAGATTTTGTTTTTATGTCTGTGGAAAATGAATTTATGGTTTCAGGCACAGAGAGTTTTGTAAGAACAATGGATTTGCGGCTTCAGGCGCAGGGAGGTTTAAAAAAAACATTCAATGAACTGGGTTATTGAAGGAACGCTTGCGCGTTCGGCACGGCCGGGGTACCCAAGCCGTTATGTAGAAAAGGACGTTGTCTTATCATCCATCGAATATTGGAAATCCCAAGGCATTCGCTCCGTCATATGCCTGATGACCGGCGATGAGCTTTTATATTATCCGGAGGAAGGCGATTTACTGGATCTTTATCATGAAAGCGATCTTTTTGCCCGCGTCATCCCCGTAGAAAATCATAAAGAGCATCCCCTGGACGCAAGTGAAATGCATGCTTTGTGGACGGTGTATCAGGCCATCGAAAAGCCGGTCCTCATCCATTGCAGTGCCGGCAAGGATAGAACCGGCGCCGCCGTGGAGTTGATCATGGAAAGGGAAACGAAAACCTGAGTTATTTTTGGGCCGGCTGCCGCGATCTCAGCCTTCGCAAAAGGGCATCAAACCAGTTCCGCAGATCTCTTTGCACGTCGCCCCGGTTTGTCTCATTGAGGATTTCATGTCTTGCGCCCGGATAGAGCTTTGCCATGAGGTTTTTGATTCCTGATTTTTTATAGCGTTGGATCAGCAACTTCACATTTTCGGCCTTTTCTCCCGCCGCCGGGTCGTCCGCGCCGGAGACGATATAAATCGGCAAATTTTTGGGAATGCGCGCTTCATTTTCCGGTTTCCAGCCTTCCTGTATCCCCTTGAGCAGATCGAGTGAAAATCCGAAGGTAAAGGAAAAACCGCACCAGGGATCATCAACGTATTTCTGTACCTCCTCCTCATCGCGGCTGAGCCATTCAAAGCCCGTCTTGCCCGGTTCGAATCGTTTATTGGCCTCGCTGAACATGGCCTTGGCGATTCCGTCCCTCGGCAGTTTCTCCAGCGTCGAGATAGCTTTTTCCATATCCGGCCGCGCTCCCGATGAACCGCACAACACGACGCCTGCAATTTCGCTTCCCCACTGCTGTATGTAATGCTGAGAAAGCAAAGATCCCATACTGTGGCCGAACAGAAAGACAGGCAGGCCCGGGTTTTCTTTTTTGATGATGTCGGTCAACAGTTTGGCGTCTTTGACAATGCCGTTCCAGCCGTCATCCCCGGCTTTGCCCGCCTTATCCAAAGACCCGGCCGTCATCCAATGACCGCGGTGGTCGTTGGCGTAGGCAATATAGCCTGCCTGATTGAGGAACCGGGCAAAACGCTCATAACGCAGACTGTGCTCCGCCGCGCCGTGGGCGATCTGCACAACAGCCTTTGCCTTAACGCCTGCCGGCGGCGCCCACCTGCGCACAAAAATCTTAAAACCATCGGGATCGTCATATGTAAACGTCGTATCCTGCATCGCCTCTGTCATGACCGGAACCTCCTTTTTCGATAATAGGGCAAACGGTGTACAACCGCTATTCCTCATAGAAGAATCGCCGGGCTGTGTCAAGTCTCTAATGGAAAAAATATCCCGACCTTCCCCGTAAAACCGCATACCTCAAGGCCGAATCCTGCTATAATAATAAGGCAGTTAAAATACCTTGACAGCAGGAATCTCTTTTCCTATATTTCAAACACGCGGAACCAACCGGCACACTCATATTTTAGCTGTGTTCCATGGCACTTTAACCACGATCTGTTTTTTTAATACAAACCCACCAGGAGGAGGAATCATGAATACGGTAAAGCTGTTGGAGTATAGCCAATTTTTGAATCGCAAGTATCTGGAAGCCATGGGCAAATTGCCCTGGGAGGACGTCGTCAAGGATCGAGGCGCCAGTTTTCCTTCACTGCGAGACATTTACCTGCACATCGTCTTTGTCGAGGACGCTTATATTAACTATGCCGTACAGGGCAATCCCAAATATCCGAGCATCAATTACAACGACTACGACAATATGGAAAAAATCAACCAGTATCTGGAGCAGGTGGACTCGAAGGCCAATGCCTATATAAGCAAGATCACGCCGGAAGAGCTGACAAGAAATGTCGAGAGAAAGCAGCGGGACGGTTCGAGCATGATGATACCGGTTGAGGACATGCTGCTGGATTTTTTTCAGGAAGTAACGCATCACCGGGGAGAGCTGATAGCGCTGTTTTGGCAAATGGATATTGCGCCTCCTCATATGGGTTTTATTCAGTACTCGCTGTCGCAGAAACGCAGCTGACGTCGGAATATTCGGCAGGGTGTCGGCGCTTAGGCCATCTTGCCGATTTGCCTGCTCCATATCCGGGTATGGTTCCCATGGGGGGTCGCAAGACATGTATCTGACCTCGTTTATTCACCGGGATGTTTTGTTCAATATAGCCGAACGCTGGTTTTGTAATTGTCCGGAGCCGGGCGATTGCCGAACGCTCACGGAAATTCTCATCTGCGACGGCTTTGTCGTCAATGAAACGCTGGCGGCGTTGATCGGACGCATCATTGCAATCACCCATCGAAAACCCTACCGGCGAAAGTATATCCGCTCCAAGGGGGAGCTGCGCGATATGATTTCCAACGACGACCGAAAGGTGTCGCCGCGGGTGGTGGAGCTTTTGCGACGCTATGGGGAAAATCCGGACTACTATTATCGGGAAGCCCCTATTAACGCCGTGGTCTGCCTGGATGATGCGGGTCACATGCTCGGATCGTACAGAATTAAGCGGCCGAAGCGAATCGCCGAAAAAGCGAATCGCCGGATTGCCGACTGGATTTTTGAAAGGGTCATCGAGCGGGCAAAGGAAATGGCTGAGGATAGGGCGAAGCTCTCCGGGGTTCCCCTTGACCGGTTCATAACCCCCGATGAGCAGATGGTGGAAGAATTCATTCGGGCGGAAGAATTTGTTGCCGGACGATTCAGAGACGGCAGCATCCGGTTCGATAAGGCCGCTTCGACGATAAATGATGTGGGCGCCCTGAAGATCGTAGCGGAGTGTGATGCCTTGTCGGAGCTCGAAAAGGTTCTGATGGAAACCCCGGACATCGCGGTTGTCGAACGGGAGGAATTCAGCGGCAAGTATCGGGCCATAAATCTGATCCTTGAAGTTCCATGGAATGCCGCAGATGCCTGTCGGCAGTATCGGGCGAAAATGGCATGGAAGAGGCATCTGGATCGCGGCATTCCTCAAGAGGACCTGGAGAAGGGGTTGGAAATCTTCCTGTTCGGTGCGGCGCAGAAGATCAATATCGAGCTCATCCTGACCACTTTTCCCGACATGGTTGAATCGGAATTCGGCAGCAGCCTTCATGAAGAAAGGATCATCGCCCAGAGGGACAACAGGCAATACAAAGGCTATATCCCCATGAACGTCGAGTTCCTGGTTGAATCCCTTTTCGAGGTGGGATTGAGCCCGAGGATCGATATTGATCAGCCGCCGATCAAGCTTTGGGGAAGATACCTTCCCGAAACGCTGGATTCCTTTATCCGGCGATTGCACAACCTGCCCGAACACGATCTTACTCATTAAAGGGATTTTCGGGCATACCCTGAATCTGTTTAAAAGCGAAAGGAGATGGATATGAAATCTTTTATGGGGATACTGGCGGTTGGTTTGGTGTTTCTTTTTTGCGGAGGCGCCTCGGCGCAACTCGGAGGATGGACCAGTGTTTCCGTTCATGATCCGGAAGTCGTCAGTGCGGCGAACTTTGCCGTGTGGACCGTGCAGCAAAAAGAAACGGAGAAAGAAATCATTCTGATTAAAATCGTCCAGGCCAGCAGGCAGGTCGTTGCGGGAACAAACTACAAAATGGAGTTGAAACTGAGGATCAAAAAAGGCGGGCGGGCATCAGCGGAAGCCGTCGTTTGGCGCAAGCTTTCCGGTGATTACGAGCTCACGTCCTGGACCTGGTTGAACCTGTAGGAGAGATTTCTGATATAAAACCATGGCCGCCATCGAACATGCCTACCAATACATTGCTCCATCGTCTGTTTCTCTGAAGGGGAGCCCGAGACTCGTCTTGGCCACCTCAAGCCCCGGGATCGAGCGGCATCCCTACTTTTTTGAAGGGCAGCTCCGTTATCCTCGACTCTGCGCGGAGCTTCTGACGGCTGTGCACCGGGTCGTCGGTTCCCGTTTTTTCATTCCCGCCAATACCCTGGCACATATCCTGATGCTGGCCGATCCCGTCGTCACCTCCGGCGGGGGAATGCTTCGCTTTGAGGGATTTTCATCCTGCTGCAGCGCCTACATCCGGGCCGATTTGCTGCCCTCTGCCTACAGCGGGGATATCGTCGGCAAAGGGACGACAAATGTGGATTTCAATGCCCCCATGTGCGCCGCACTGGCGCGCGTGCGGGATGCTGATCGCCTGGCGCTGTCGATCGGACAAAAAGAACTGGCGTTGCAAACGGGATCTGACAGGGTCGTTGAGAAAAAGGTTTCCTTACCAGTGCGATGGCTTCGCGGCATGCTGGAAGTTCAGTCCTACCAGGCGTCCATGCGGAAAATGATCGAGGTAAGCGGCCTGGAAGCGTTGCGCTTCTTTCGCTTGTTGCCCAAAACATCCACCAGCAAAACACCCCTGTGGGTCACCGTGGGGCCTTTTGGACTGCGTACATCGACCCGGCCGGACAGTCAGGGGGTGCGCTTTGTGGAGACGAACCGCCTGCGCCTTCTGGAGCCGCTGCTGCCGAAGGTCCAATCCCTCAGCATTTACGCCGATGAACGGCAGCAGGCAAGCGCCTGGGTGCTAAATTTTACCGGTGCCCGCTTGACATTGGTTATCAGCGCCGAGGTATGGCGAGGTTTCTCCGGCGAGGGGCAGGCGTTGCATGCCCTGATGCAGGCGGATGAGGTTGACGCCCTGTCGCGCATCCGCGCTCATTTGCAGTGGCAGCCCTCGTTGCGGACCGGCGAAGTCGTCAGGGACCTTGCGCTGTCCGAACAGAGCGTCGCGGATACCCTGCGCGTTCTCGGCGTCTCCGGACTGGTCGGCTTCGATGTCTTCGAAAACGCTTACTTTCACCGGGTCCTCCCGTTTGACCTGTCTCTCGCTGAGGACATGCACCCGCGTCTGGCCGGCGCGCGGCAGCTCATTAAAGAGGGTGCAGTCAGGCTTCTGCGTCATGCACCGGTGGAAGCCTCCGTCAGGAGCGGCGATGTGGAGCATCATGTTCGCGAGGTGGACGGAGAGCTCCGCTGCACCTGCCCGTGGTTCGCCAAGCACCAGGGAATGCGCGGACCGTGCAAGCATGTGCTGGCCGTCGAGGCCTGTAAAGCGGATGAGGGAGGACAGGCCAAATGACGGAAGCGAAAATCGAGCCGGCATTCAAACCGGAAACCCCAATGGAAAAATTCATCTATGCCGGCGACTATGATGGAACGGTTGATTTCTTAGCCGGTCTTACCGAGGCGGAGCGTGAAAAGCAGCGTTCAAGCCTGATGCGGATGGAAACCCTGATGGGTAAAACGGATTTAATTAATGATCCGTCGTCAACGGCGTGGCGGATTCGCGCTTCAAAGGCCCAGGTACGGGCCATATGTATAGCCATTTTTCTCTGCGGCACAGCGACTGACTTTGCTCATTTTTTAAGAAAGTACATATCGCCATACGATTCCATACACGTCGATCTTATCCCCCTCTGGCGGCGTTTCAACCCGCGGGCCTCTCATGGTCTGGCAGAAGCTCTTATGAAAACAGGTCCGTTTGCAATCCATTTTGTTCAGCTACAATTTCTTGCCGGTCTTATTGAAAGACCTTCCCATGACAACTATGTCCTCGGACTCCTCATGGCGCCGGTCAAATCGGACCGAGATAGTAATGATATCCTTCACTGGATCGAACAGGATCCGGGATTGCCGCTGTTACGGCTGTTCGAGGTCGAAGGCACATCGCAAATCAGTTTAGCCGGTACGGACAAATACAGCCATAAACCTGAACATACGTGGCAGCGTTTGTTCCTGGACCTTTGCCGCCGGGGAATCTATTCACGGGAAGTGCTGTTGGATAAAACCATCGGGGCGCTGGAAAAGGATTGGATTCAGTTTCATTCCGGCTGGTTTTCCCGTTTCCATGACGCCCTAGCGCCCACACCCACAGAGATGGCCCCCTTCGCGGATCGTTACCTGGGGCTTTGTCAGAGCCGCATCCCTCCTACGGTGACCTTGGCCTTAAAGGTGATTACGGTCCTGTATTCTGAGGGCGCCATAGAGGGAAAGGCCCTGCTGGAAGCCCTGGCACCCGTCGCTTCATCCGGCGTTAAAGGCCATGTCGATGGAGCTTTGAAGCTCCTTGCCGCCCTCGTGAAAAGAGATCCACAATTAGCTCATGATGCCTCCGCCATAGCCAAACGCGGTCTTGCTCACGAATCGCCCGACATCCAGAAAAAAGTGATAGACGTTCTTGCGGCATGGGGCGTGAGCGAAGAGACAAAGGCCGGGCTGGGAGCCTTCCTGCCGCATGTGTCCGCAACGAACCGCGAGGCCCTGTCCCGGCTGGCGTCTTTAGAGTGCCCGGAAATAAAGAGCACCGGGCTGGTGTCCGACCTGGAACATAATACCCCTCCTGCCGCGAAAGGCCCTCTTTCCCCCCTGGATCCCAGCCGGGTGATAAACCCTATCAATGATATAAACGACCTCGTCGAAAGCATTGCCTTTGTCCTGGAAAATGGCATGGAAATTGACGAGTTTGAACGTGTGCTGGAAGCCCTGGCAAGGCTTTCACCATTTTCAGAAGAGAAAAGAAGAAGCCTGACACCGGTGTTGAAACGGGCAAGAAAATTCAAGCCCACAGAACACGACAGGTGGTATGATACGGAGAAGCCGATCATCAAGGAACTTGCCCGCTTCCTGATATTCATTCTCGACAATGAACGGCTGCCCCGTATCAAACCCGACTATTACGAGAGCGAATCCTATACGACGTATGATATCCTCTGCCGTCGCATTGACGATCTGATGGACCTGGTGTCGCAGGCCAAGGGCGTTGCGCCGTTGGCATCGCCCACACACCGGGGCGGATACATAGACCCCAAAATCCTCATAGAGCGGGTGGCGGCGCATGATGCCGCAGGATGTTCATCTTCCCTGCAGGAACAGGTGCTGAGCCTGCTGCGTCTTGCGCCATGCGCCGGAGAGGATGTTCGGACCAAGGCAAGGGCGCTGCCGGATTCACCATATGTTCGGGCGCTGAGATATGCCCTTGGCGATGACGTTCCCGTGGGCAGTGAGAAGGAACTCTTTGTTGCGGCAGGACGCATTCGCCATCCCGGTGAAGACGATCCTGATTTGATCGCTGCTTATGGAGACCTGGGGCCTGACGGTCCTCATGCAGCAAGGTATTCATGGACGGTTTACGGTCCTGACGGGGACGATAGTGAAAACCGTGTTTACAATTACGGACGGTTTACAACGTCACCCCTCCCGCGGCCGACAGATCCCGGTTTTCTATCGATAATAAGACATCAAGTGCAGCTTGAGGCTCCAGATTATAAGTATTTTCTTCACCAGAAATTTATCAATCCAGAGGAGGGGCTCATCAAACTGGCTGCCACAATCCTGCCATCCAGTCTTGAGGCGTTTTTTGCCGAAGGCGTTCAAGCACTTTCCGACAATCGTGATTGGGCTTCGGCAGAGTGGTACAACAAGGCCTATATCAACGTATTGCTGGATCCGACAACTCCCATGACGCCCCTGGCCGTCAAGACCCTTGCTGTTGGATTAGCCGGAAAAGAACCCGGTCAAACCACCATGGCGATTGATGCCCTGCTGGCAGCATGGTCGGAAGGGCGCCTCGATATTCAGGCATTGGCAAGGACGATGCATGAACTGCTTGATCCCCCTCTGGCGATGGCTGCCCGCTACCACAAAAGCCTCAAGGCTGCGGCGCGCGCCCACGCACAAGCGCCGCGAATGGTTTTCGATCTGCTCTGCACCCTGGTTGTTCTTGATCCCGAAAAACCGCCCAGGGACACGGGTTTACTTCTGGAGTTGCTGCTCGAACTGATGATTGAACTGCGACTGCCCCTGCCTCAAGAGACGAAGGCCGGTATCGAAAAAATGAAACTTGGCGGTAAAGGTAAAACCGTGCAGAAAGAGCTGTTGCTGCGCACGGCCGGCAGCATCCGGGAATAATCCCGGGAAGAATCCTTTGACGCGCGGGATTGCCTGCTGTATATTCCCGCGACGAAAACAGTCAGGCAAGGAACGAGACTGACCATGCAAGGCAGTCAAAAAAAGAAACCTTGGTGAACTCATAAAGTCGTTTCACCGGTGAAAACCGGTATCAGTTTGTTTTGTAACTATTTGTATTGACGGAATTCCGGCTTTCGCCGGAATGACGATTCAGAGGCGTTATTGGCTTTTTACGAAATCCTCAACCTTGAGTTATGACACAAAAAAAACGCATAGCCCTGGTCCACCCACGGGGGTTTAACTGGTTTCCCGGTTATCGTGATGTGACGGATGTGGCCAACCGCATGGTTCCGCAGGGGCTGCTTTCCATTGCCGCCTATCTTTCGGAGCGGGGACATGATGTCCGTGTTTATGACGGCCTCGGTCCGGGCGTTCCCGCCGATTCCCGTGAACTGATAAAAACAATTTTGCATGACGAACCTGAGGTCGTTGGATTTTCGGCTACGACCTCTTCGTTTCCCGATGCCGCGGAAATGGCGCAAAGCATCAAGGAACAGGCCGGGCGCATTCAAACGGTTTGCGGAGGCGTGCATGTCTCCGCTCTTACGGGCGAGCTGCTCAGCGATTACCCTGCCTTTGACTTCCTGTGCGCCGGTGAAGGCGAGATCACCATGGCGGAGCTGGCGGATGGTCTGGCGCCCGCGGACATCCAGGGGTTGATATGGCGTCAGGATTCCGGGGTGGTCATAAATCCGCCGCGCCCCCATATCGCCGATCTGGACTCCCTTCCGTTTCCGGCTTACGAAAAGCTCCCGGGCTTTCCCCGTCATTACCACCTGCCCTTGTTCAGCTACATCCAGACGCCCGGGGCGACGATGATTACGTCGCGGGGCTGCGTTTATCAATGTTCTTATTGCGATCGCTCCGTCTTTAAAAAGGGATTCCGCTACAACTCGGCGGATTATATTTACGAGCACATGAAGCACTTAAGAACAAAATTCGGTGTGCGGCATATTAATATTTACGACGACCTGTTCACGACAAACCGCAAGCGCGTCATGGCGCTTTGCGAAAAGCTCACCCGCCGGCCCCTGGGGATTCATTTCAACTGTGCGGTGCGGGTGGGGTATGCGGATGATGACTTGCTGAAAACGCTCAAAGAAGCCGGTTGTCTCATGGTTTCCGTGGGCATCGAATCGGCGGATCCCGACATGCTGGCGCGGCACAAGTCGGGCGTATCCCTTGAGGAGGTGAGCGACACGGTGAGGCGCATACAAGCCGCCGGGCTGCGGGTAAAAGGGCTGTTCATGATGGGCTTGCCGGGCGAAACGGAAGAATCGGTCAGGCGGACATCCGATTTTATCATTTCCCTGGGATTGGACGATATGAATATGTCCAAGTTCACCCCCTTCCCCGGGGCGCCGCTCTGGTCAACGATCAGGGAAGAGGGGGAGTTTAAGGAAGACTGGCGGCTCATGAACTGTCTCAATTTTGTTTTCATCCCCAAAGAGATACCGTCAAAAGAAAGACTGGATCAGCTTTACAACGAACATGTGAAACGCTTTTATTCCGACCCGGCATGGCGTAAAAAATTTCGGCGCCGCATCTGGCAGCATCGCCACAGCCTTTTGCATTTGATTCGTCATGCGCCGTCCTTCTGGGCGGCAAAACGCCGGTTCGAACCC
Source organism: Deltaproteobacteria bacterium (assembly GCA_016930075.1). Lineage (GTDB taxonomy): Bacteria > Desulfobacterota > Syntrophia > Syntrophales > JAFGHS01 > JAFGHS01. Next base: position 42,705 of record JAFGHS010000115.1, on the reverse strand, counting down.
GGACATTAGCCTTTAAAGGGGAGGGGGCTTTATGCGAATTCGTCTTGCCTTAGCGGCTTTCATGCTCCTGTGTTTTTTGTTGCCGGAAAACGCCCTGTGTGAGGAAAAGCCTCTCTGGGAAGCCGGTGTGGGACTCGCACTGCTCCAGATGCCCGATTACCGGGGGGCTGATGAAAACAGGTTTTATGCCCTGCCGTATCCGTACTTCATTTACCGCGGCGATATTTTAAGAGTCGAGCGGGAGCGCATTTCCGGGCGCATTTTCAAAACGGACCGCCTGCTGGTCGATGTCAGCTTTTTTGGCGCCGCACCGGTAAACAGCGATCATAATTCTGCCCGCAGCGGCATGCCCGATCTGGACCCCATGTTTGAGGTGGGTCCCTCTTTAAATATCACACTCCTGGAAGACCGGCAGGCGCAGTACAAGTTAACGTTTTCACTGCCGGTGCGGGCCGTCTTTTCGACGGATTTTTCATCCATCCATCATGAAGGTTGGGTATTCGGTCCGAGACTGACTTTTCAAAAAGCAGATTTCATTCCCCGTACGGGTTTGAATCTGGGCATCTCGGCGGGACCCATGTTTGCCGACGGGAACTATCACGGTTATTATTATGCCGTGGAGCCCGCTTATGCCGGGCGCGCGCGTCCTCCTTATGCCGCCGGCGGCGGGTACGGCGGTTCGAGCTTCACGATCGGATTAAATAAAAGCATCAAATCATTCATCGTCAATGCATTTGTCAGCATGGATTTCCTTCACGGCGCCGCCTTTGAAGACAGCCCTCTGGTCAAAACAAAATATTCCGTCATGAGCGGCATTTCCGTGTCCTGGATTTTTTTCAAATCAGCGAAGATGGTGACGAAGGAAGGATAAACCAAATTTCTTCTTTTTTTTTCAGCCAAAATATAATATTAGAATGTCTAATGATTTCTTGCACGTTTCCATTTATAAATCCATGGATACCGTAAGGAGGTTTGATCATGTCTGAGAAGAAAGTCGGAGAAGTGATGAAGTTTTTTGCGAAACCCAGTGTCGCAGCCGTCAAGGTGACGGATAATGAATTAAAAGTGGGAGACACCGTGAAATTTGTCGGTCATACCACCGATTTTACGGACACCATCGCGTCCATCGAAGTCAACAATCAAAAGGTCGAAAAGGCCGTGCCCGGCGATTTTGTCGGCGTCAAGGTTTCCGATCGCGTCCGGGAAGGTGACGAGGTTTTTGTCGTCATTCCCGATTGACATGGACGGGGATGGACGATGCCGCGACGCATGATCATGACTAAATGACCTATCAAGAATCACTTCATTATTTGGCCGGCCTGGAAAAAATGGGCATACGCCTGGGGCTTGCGCCGGTCGTTCATCTTCTCGAAAGGCTGGACAATCCTCAGGACAGGTATGCCTCCATCCTTGTTGCCGGCACCAATGGAAAAGGCTCCATCTGCGCAATGACGGCCTCGGCATTTTCCGCCGCCGGATATCACTGCGGCCTCTATACGTCGCCCCATCTGGTCGATGTCAGAGAACGAATCATGATCAACGGCCGCATGATTTCCCAAAAGGCATTTGCCGCCTGCATTGAGGAAGTCAAAAAGAAGAAAACCGAAGATGTGACGTACTTTGAATTCCTCACCGCCGCGGCTTTCCTGTATTTTGCAAAAGAAAAAATCGATATCGCCGTTCTCGAAGTCGGGATGGGCGGCCGCCTCGACGCGACAAACTGCGCGAATGCAGCCGTATCCGTCGTCTCGAATATCGCCCTTGAACATACGCAATATCTGGGAAACACCCTCGCGAAGATTGCCTGGGAAAAGGGCGGCATCATTAAAAAAGGCGGCATCTGCATCACGGCGGCCGGACAAAAGAAGGTCATCCAGGTCCTTTCCGATATTTGTAAAGAAAAAAAGGCCTCCCTCTACCGGATCGGTAAAGATATAAAAACAATCCTGCACAAAGACGGTTCATTTTCCTATCGCGGCATCGGCACGCGTTATGTCCGCATGCAGACATCGCTTGTGGGGAAACATCAGACAGAAAACGCCGCCTGCGCTATCGGCGTCATTGAATTGATGCGCAAACGCGGTTTTACCGTTGACGACGATGCGCTGATCAGGGGAATAAAAAACGCCCGCTGGCCGGGGCGGATGGAGATTGTCCGGCAGGCGCCGACGGTCCTTCTCGACGTCGCCCATAATCCCGCTGGCGTAAATGTCCTTTGCCGAACATTAAAAACCTGCTTTTCCTATAAAAAACTGATTATCGTCTTCGGCGTCTTTCGTGATAAGGATTATGAAGCCATGATTAAAAAGCTTGCGGCTCATGCGGATCGACTGATCATCACATATGCCGAGTCGGAAAGGTCGCTCCCGCCTGCCGATTTGCTGCCCATTGCGCGCCGATACAAGAAAACAGCCCAGGCCGTCGAAAAACCCATCGATGCCTTAAAGAAAGCCCTCGACATGGCGTCTGCAAACGATCTCATTTGCGTCACCGGCTCCCTTTATCTCGTCGGTGGTGTGAAGAGGGATTTGCCGCTACTACGAAAATAAACCTTCCTGTCATCCCGGAACCTGATCCGGGATCCAGTTATTCTTCCTGGATTCCGGCTTTCGCCGGAATGACGTGGGAATTTACATGACCCTTGGTGTCCCACAGGGTCATAGGAATTAATATAAAAATGAATATACGGTTTCCACATCAGATCCATCTTTCCGCTGCCGCTCATGCGCTTCTGCGCGGATCGGCACAACGTCTAATAAATTTTTATCTGCCCCCCCGTTTTGTTTTTTTCGCGGTTTTCATATTCATCTCCGCCTTCTGCATGCCTCTATGGGCCGAGGATGTGTCCAGGGGACCCGTCAACATTGAGGCGGACAGCATCGCCTATGATCGGGACACGGATGTTTATCACGCCAAAGGGAAGGTCCTGATCTCTTACGACGGCGGGACTCTGGCTGCCGATTCCGTCATGCTGAACAAGGAGACGAATATTGCCGAGGCCGAAGGTCATGTGGTTCTGAAAAGCGACAGCGACACCCTTGAGGGGGATAAAGTCATTTTTAATACGGTCTCCAGGACCGGCGTCGTCTATGAAGGCCGGATGTTTGCAGTTAAAAACCACTTCTATTTGAAGGGGGGGCAAATCGAAAAGAAAGGCGAGGCAACCTATCATATCAAGGACGCATCGGCGACCACCTGCGACGGCGATGCGCCGGACTGGCGTTTGGTTGGCCGTGAACTCAACGTTACGATTGACGGCTACGGCATCTTGAAACACGGCCGTTTTCTCGTCAGGGATGTCCCGGTCCTTTATATTCCCTGCCTCCCGTTTCCGGCCAAAACGACCCGTCAAACGGGTCTGCTCCTGCCCCGCATGGCCTATTCCCGCGATAAACACGGCCTCGATATTGAAGTTCCCTTTTTCTGGGCCATTTCAAAAAGCACGGACGCCACGTTTTATCAGCGTTACATGGAAAAACGCGGATTCATGGAAGGCGTGGAATTCCGGTATGTCGCAGGCAAAGACACCTTCGGCACCTTGTATGGCGACTTCCTGTATGATCAGAAACAGGCCGTGGAAGATGCGGGCGGCGGCGTGACAAGAAACTGGCAATCGGGGCAGAAACGGTGGAGCTATTACTGGAACCACGAGACCCGGTTCGATCCGACGTTTTATGCAAGGGCCGACATCGCCAAAGTTTCCGATAGCTGGTATTTCAGGGATTTTTCATCCCATAATTATTATATCGAACATCATGCGCAAAGCGATGACCGGCGCTTCAGGAAGGTATCTTTTCTCGGCAATGAAGCCCTGGGGTCTCTTTCGTCCGGCGCCCGCATCTATAAGGGATGGGATTTATACAACCTGACCCTGCTTGGCCGCTATACCGACGATTTTACCAAGTCTTCAAACAGCGCCACCCTGCAAACCTATCCGGAACTGACGTTCACGGGCGTGAGGCAGCCCGTCTTCGGCACGCCGCTCCATTGGGAAATGAACGCCTCCTATGACTATTATTATCGGTCGCAAGGTCAAAAGGGGCATCTTTATGATCTCCAGCCGGTTTTTTCAGCCCCCCTTTTTCTGGGCCGGTATTTGCGGTTGACGCCGGAAGTGGGCTGGAAAGGGACATTCTGGCAGCGGGAAGACCATGAAGCGGCAAATGATGACGGCCGCCGTGATGAAAGGAATTTGTTTACCGCCGGCATCGGTCTTGCCACGGAACTCTCCAGGATTTATGACGTAGGCGGCACGACGATTGACAGGATCAAACACACCGTCAAGCCGGAGGCGTCTTATGCCTATATCACCGATGTCGATCAGGCCCGTCTGCCGGACTATGTCGCCGCCGTCTATGGGGAAAACGCTTTGAGCTACGGAGTGACCAACACCTTCACCGCCCGACTCAAAGATAAGGATGGAAAAGTCGGTTACCGGGAATTTGCCCGCGTGAAACTTGCGCAGGTCTTTGACATCAGGGAATCGAGAAGGGACAAAATCCATCCGGCAGACGCTAAAAGACCTTTCGGCTTGGTTGAAATGGAAGTTGATTTGAACCCGGCGCCCTACTTTTCCTTCATGCTGCGAGACACATTAAACGTCTATTCGGGAGACTGGATTCGCCGGAATTACGACGTCTTTTTGAAGGATGGGCGGGGCGATTCCGCATCCATCGGCTATCATTACGAGCAAAACTTTGTCAAAGAAATCGATTTCAGCCTGAAGGCCGTCCTGACCAGATCATTGGATGCGCAATATATATTAAGACGTAACGAACTCGACAACCGGACGCTGGAAAGCACCTACGGCCTTGCCTACCACAAACAATGCTGGGGCATTACGCTGGGCTATTCCGAAAGCTATAATGACCGAACGTTTATGTTCAGCATCAGCCTCACCGGCCTGGGCCGGGTCGGCAGGTGATGCTGAACGGATGCATTGACGGCATGCCGGATGGCGTCGGCAGCCTGTATTTTTTGCGGCCGCGCCTGCTGTTTTCGCGCAACTTTTCTTGAACGGTAGCAAATCGCCCGAGACGGTTTTGTTCTTGAAATGCTCTTCACGTATTGCTTGTCGTGCTGATGTATTTCCCCTGTATCCGCGTATCTCTTAAGCGCATGTCATGTTAATGCTGGCGTAGAGTCGATGATATTATTTATATCAAGGGGGCTAATCGTAAATGCAATTAGGTGGAGTCCCACCGGCCATTTTGCCGCAGTTCCAGCCCGAATCAGGATAATACCCACACGAGGCGGTTCCAGATATAACCTGACCGCTGACGCCTGGTGGAATGTAGCTGCCAAGAGAACCCTCGGCGATGTTATTTGTTACCTGACCCTTATCGCCGCCGACGAATCCGTTACCGCAGTCACCGTACGCATACCACAAAAAAACCCACTCCTTGATACCCTTGCATCTACAGGAATAGGTGCCCGCAGCTGATGCTGCTGCAACAACCCAAAGGGTTATCATGCAAAAAACAGTTACCATACAGGCAATTCTCTTCATCGCTATCCTCCTTTAATTCGGGTTATTGATTTATTACATAAAAACGAAATTTCCAGAATCCTCCATCGTCTGCTTTGCCACAACTCATTCAACAGGGCAATGATATGCCGTTGAACTTGTTGAAAGTAATACCAGAAATCGTACGGAAAGAGTATAGATATTTTGTTATTGCTGATTGTGTTCTACCATTGGTCATAGAAGAATTGGCAGTGGCCGGGGCATAAGATTTTTTAAGATCCGGTCCGGCGTTTTTTCGATCCGATGAAAAAGGACTAAGCCAACACGGCGCTGCATTAATCCCTCTGAATTTCTCGTTATTCAAGGTCTGATCCGGCCCTATTTTTTTTGCTATGAGTACAATGTGAAATGGACGGAAAAGTTCTACGGCGAGTATTTGGAGTCCCATATAATTAACCGCCTCAACTGCCAGGCGTGTATCGAAAACATGATGATGCAGGCATCTGTTTTCGTTATTCCGTTTTGACCTCTCTTGAAAGGACTGGAAATCGCCGGCTCCAGGATCTTTGGTCAGATCGTGAAATTTAAGGATTTCCTCCAGATGCGTCATATCATTTTCGCTTGTTTGAGACTCAAAATCTTGAATTAGGTGCTCCAGTGCAGTTAATGGTCTACGATGATCGAAAGTACCATCTTTGTGCGGCACGACAAGCACAAGTAGCCCATTTTGCTTGAGAACACGGATCCATTCGGCAAGACCCTGTAAAGGATTAGCTAAATGTTCAATACAGTGGGATGAGAGAATGAAATCGTAAGAAGAATCTTCCATACATTGTAAATTGCTTGCCTCGGCAATGTACTGGCGACCAGTTGCTTTTCCCTGATTAAAAATGAACGTATCCCCTTCACAGACAGTCCCTTCCCAGACAGTATTGTTGCTAAAATTGCAATTGTCGATTCTAACGGCAACAGAATAAACCGGGATATAGCCCCGACGCCCGAAAATGCTGCTCGGTCCCCCAATCTCCATGCCTGTCCCAGACTGGAAAAAAGATTTGCAGTGTGGGTAGTACTCAAGCCGGTGAGGCAAAGCGAGACGATAAATACCCTCCAGCAAGCCTCCTATCCCGTCAGCTTTTAGTTTATTGTAGACTTTCTTTATCATGGGTTGTTTCCCTAACAATTTTTCTCGACGACTTCAGGACAATGGTTGCGTCCACTCTTTTTCCCGTTGAGACCTTTGAAAAAAGACCCTTTTGCCATTGCGAGCGTAGCGAAACAATCTCATAAGCGTCCGATAATATAAGAGATTGGCACGGCGATCCGCGCCTCGCAATGACAGGAAAAACGGAAATTCGAAGCCCTCCCGTTATTAAATAATGGTGGTAGATCTTGAAGTATCAGTTTTTGTCGATTATTTCTACTTCTTAACGATTTTGTTTACTGTTGTGTAACGCATTTCTAAACAGGCTGCTATCTCTTTTAGAGCATATCCATATCTCGGAAGGGGAATCGGGGGCATCATCTCAAAAAGCTGTTAGGGGGTCTTCTCCGTGCTGTCACCCCTGATGATACGGTTAATGGTTTTGGGATTGATGAGCTTTGCGATGGCATCCGTAACGGCGTCATTGATCTCCGCCGCCAGATGTCTTCTCATATTTTTGTCGGTGATGCTTATATCTTGGCGAGATGAATCGCCCTTGACCGTATTCGTATAAACAACGGCTCCCTTCTTTACGTCCGCAAGGTAAATGCTCAAGGTCACTTTTGTTTTATAATTTGCTTTCCAGGCCGATTTTTCACAACTGACTTCCATCTCATCGATGCTGCCGCCGAGGACGAATTGTCCCCCATCCCCGGGAATCGAATCCGCCTTGAGATCCCATGCGGGAGAAGTCTTCAATATGGTATAACCCGCTCTGGTCATATAGGACTTAACCCCCGCCGTCACGACGGACGACGGTTTCATGGCAGCTAATGTGACGGGTATGGGACCTTCTCCGGATTTAACAACCGAACCGATTGTTGCCTTATCCGCTATGGGGCGGGCGTCATTGAATGATGCAACGGTCAGGGGGATGTCTTTGATTTGTTTGCCGGCGTCCATGACGAGCCTGACAGGATCGGATGTCATATAGATGGAGTAACGCGTAACAGGGGAACAGGAAACGAGGAGGAGAACACAAATTATGAGCAAAACAGTTGCCGACAAACGGGTCCCTGCGTTGCCGATAACGATGCTGAGGATTTTTGCTTTCATATCGTTGCCTCCCTTAAACACTTACTTCTTCCCCGCATTCGGGGCAAGTCGTTGCGCCTTCTGGCAATTCATGGCCGTGGCTGCAAATGAGAATCTCTTCGATAACCATATCCGGCAGAAATATCTCGTCGGCCACATAGGCGATCTTTTCCGTCATGGTCATGGAAAAATAGCCGAAGGCGGGAGCCGACAGGACGGGAATCCAGCGGGCCAATCTTCTTCCCGCGATCCGCGCGCTGATCCGTGTGCCGATTCGAGGGGCCAGAGACCGGATGGCTTGAGAACTGAGGGCCTTGACCATGATCCTAGGACCGACGTTGCGCATGAAAATCCTGTGTTCCCCGACGCCCATAGCCGTCGCGAAAATGCTGAAAATAATCGAGGGATTCAGCAGATGCGCCTTCCCGTAATATTTTGCCAGTTTATACACCAGATTGATCTGCAGCTTGGTTACGGCAATCAGTTCCGGCAAGATGCTGAAGAATCCCAGAAAGCCCGGAATCATGCCCGCGCAGGTGCTGATGGCAAAAGCCTGGCGGCTTGCCTTGATGATCATTTCATCGGGTGAGCCCGTGACGGTTGTATCCTCGGGATAGGGAATAAAATTTAACAGCAGATCGGTAAACCAGTTGCCGCTTTTGATCATTGCTTTTGCTTTCATCTTGACCTCTTTATCTTGCTGTTATTTGTTTGATGCCTTTTTCGGCGCAAGCAGTTCATCGGCTTTTTTCAGCCATTCCTGAATCGGAATATTCTGGGGACATGAATCTTCACAGGTCCCGCACTCGATGCACTGGTCGCCGCGCTGCTCGGGATTGATCTGACCGTAGCGCATCCGTGGCACGCGGGTGTCATTATACATGTGCACGTCGTTATAAAGCTCGAAGATGCGGTTAATGCGGATGTTGTTGGTGCAGGGCATGCAGTACCGGCAGTTGGTGCAGGGGATGGGGCATAATTCCCGGTAGGCTTCCTTGGCCCGGGCGATCAGTTTCAGTTCCACGGCGGAAAGCGTGTTTTCGGAAGCCCGTTTGGCCAAAGCGCAGTTTTCCACAACGTGTTCCATGGCCGTCATGCCGCTTAAGACCATGGATACGCCCGGCTGGTCCCAGACCCACTGAAGCGCCCATTCCGCCGGGCTGCGGGGCTTCGGTGCTTCGGCAAAAATATCTTTCACCCGCGCCGGTGGTTCCTTGGCCAGGTGTCCCCCCCTGATGGGTTCCATGACGACGACGGACAGACCTTTTTGCGCGGCATAGTTTAAGCCTTCCGTCGTCGCCTGATATTCCGTGTCCATGTAATTATACTGAATCTGGCAGACCGTCCATTGGTCATAGGCGTCGATGATCTCCTTCAATGTGGGGAAATCATCGTGAAATGAAAAACCGAAGTGACGGATGCGGCCGTCCGCAATGGCCCGCTGCGCCCATGTGAAAATATCTATCTTCCGGATATTGGGCCACGTCTCGTGATTAAGGCCGTGAAGAAGATAGTAATCAATGCGATCCGTTTGCAGTCTGCCGAGTTGCTCGTCCAAGATGCGGTTGCAATCGTCGTGCGATTTGGGCAGGCGGACGGGCATCTTGGTTGCCAGGGCGACTTTATTGCGATAACCGTCCTTCAGCACGCGCCCTACAAAGCGCTCGCTTTCCCCTTCATGATAAAAGTATGCCGTATCGATGTAATTGACGCCCTGCTCAATGGCGCAGGCAATCATTTTCCCGGCGAGAGGTTCGTCGATGGTCGCCCTGTTCCTGTTGTCCGTAACAGGCAACCGCATGGCGCCGAAACCCAGGATCGAACCATTAAAATCCGTATTTCCGAATTTGCGGTATTCCATAAGGCTTTTTTTTACTTGTTTATGCTTCGTTAAAACGGCTTTAATGCGTTCATAGCCCATCGCTAAAACGAACGCAAGGAAAAAACTTCCATACTTTTCACCCTTTTTATCCCATCGGCGTCCTGGTAAAATGATTTGAATTTGACATAGATATTAAATGGGGTTAGATAGATTAAAAAAGACGACAGGCTCCTGGTTAACGGAGCCGGGCTGTAACATATCGATATTGCCCTTCGCCCGGCCCTTGTATTGTCCTGTCGCCCCTAACCTTTTTCCCTGAACGGTTTTCATATGAAATGGAAATGGACCGGCAATAACATCGGCCTTGCCCTCGGAGGAGGGGGAGCGAGGGGTCTTGCCCACATCGGTGTTCTTAAGGTGCTGGAGGAGGAGCAAATTCCCATCGCCGTCATTGCGGGAACGAGCAGCGGCGCGCTTATCGGAGCGGCTTACGCCGGCGGGCTGTCCGCCGGCGATCTGGAGAAAAAAGCTGCGGAGTACCTGAACAGCATGGAGTTTCAGTCATCCGTCATCCGGGCAATAGAGCGGGCAAATGAGGAGGCGGAGGGGAGCTTTACAAGAAAAATCCAGAGCTTTTTCATCAATAAGTTCTACATGGCCCAGGCGATGTTCAAACCGGGCATATTATCGACCGATGAATTTCAACTGATGATCGACTACTTCGTCCCCGACATCCGGATTGAGGATACGCGAATTCCCTTTCACGCCGTCGCGACGGATCTTGTGAGCTGTGAAGAAATTGTTTTTTCCAAAGGGTCGCTCCGGCGCGCCGTTGCGGCAAGCTGCGCGGTTCCCGGCGCCGTCGAACCTCTCAAAGACGGCGGGAAACTTCTTTCCGACGGCGGCATTGTCTCCATGGTGCCCGCTCGTGTTGCTCTTAAGGAAGGGGCCGACACGGTCATCGCTGTCGTCGTGGATAAAAATCTTGCCTTTTACGAGGAACTGCGAACAGGGATAGATGTTTCCACCCGCGCCACGGACGTCATGTCGCGCCATCTGGTCAATTACGATCTCAAGGCCGCGGATATTGTCATCCGTCCGGACGTCGGCAATCTGCAATGGTCGGACTTCTCCCAGGCCCTGCATCTGATCGACGCGGGCGCAAAAGCAGCGAGAGCAAATCTGCAACAAATCCGCCATGCCACATCCGGCATCCGCAGATACATTCCCGTCAAAAGAATCTTAAGGAATCTCCTGCAAGCCTGAGGGCGTTTGTCCCTCGTATATTCTTCAAGACATTGTTTGACCGTCGGTCCGTGCGCGGTGCGTGTTTGGCGTGTGCGGCATGGGAAAAAACGCGTTGGGAGTCTCTATCCATTGCGTATCTTTATGTCGAAATGCGGAGTGTTTATCGTAAAAAAAGCCCCTTCCTGTTTTACCGGGAAGGGGCCTTCGGGAAATCTACTTTTTACCCTTCTTGACAGCCTTTGGGGCAGCCTTTACAGCCGCTTTCGGGGCAGCTTTCTTAGCTACCTTAGCGGAGGGGCTTAAAACCTCGCGGTCGCCGCCCGACATGCCGGCGATGTATTTGACCAGCTTTTTCCGTGCTTCAATGTCGTACTGTGTGGTGATGGCGATCTGTTCCATGATCGGCGAACCGCCGCCGTGATAGCTGCCGATATTGTGGATGCCCCCCGACGCCGAACAGAGGACGTCCCCCAGATAGCGCCAGTACTGGGCTTGATCCTCCGCCGATATGTCTTTATTCCTCTTTGTATATTTGAGGAGGAGTTTTTTCGTAGCGGGATTTACAAAATCGTTTTCATGGGGGAAAGTCGCCACAACGCCGCCGGCAATGTCGCAAAGGATTTCCGCTTCACGCCATACCGCTTCGCCTGACAGACAGCGGCCCACATTGCAGTAAATGGAATGGGGAATATAGGAGCCCGGCCCGTAAGGCACAAAGCCGACGCCCGGCATATAAACTTCCGGTCTGCCCAGGTCTGAGGCCGTGTAACCTGCTGCGTAACCCAGTTCGGTGGTCATGATGATTTCGGCAAATTTTTCCCGCACATGGGGCTGCTTATGGACGTTGTTCACCTCGGCGGCAAGGGCCGCCGATCCGAGAACCACATCGCCGATGGCCGGCTTGCATCCCGAATAGGAGTGGCGGTGGAACAGGGCAAACAGCAGGGCCAGAACGCCGCCGTGCTGATATTCGCCGGCCAGGAACACCCGATCCCAGGGGACGAAGCAGTCTTCAAAGATTATGTAGGAATCCGTGGAGCCCGGCATGAAGCCGCGTTTGAAGTGTTCACGCTTCCGAAGATTATGAACGGTGACCACCTGTTTCATGCCGTCCCAGTCGCCGGGTACGGCAAAGGCCACGGCATAATTCTTATCCTGCTCACGCAGGGCGCGGGTGGGCACCACCAGCACTTCGTCGGCTACGGAGGCCTCGGAGATATGGACTTTACAGCCGCTGACAACAATGCCGTCTTTCAGTTTTTCTTTGATGTGGACATAGGCGCCGGGATTCGGCTGATCCGCCGGTCTTAAAAGTCTGTCGCCTTTTACATCGGTTTGGGCGCAGCAGCCGACCAAATCTTCCGTCTGGAAGCGCTTCAGCCATTTCTTGAAGTTATCATGATACTGCGTAGCGCCGTTGTTCTGTTTGTCCGCTTCATAGGATACGTTGTAAATGGCATTAGTCGCATCGATGCCCATACAGCGCTGGATGCATCCGCCTACCTTCTGGCACAGCATGCGGGTCATATCCTGCTTCATGTGCAGGTCGTGAGTGTTCTGATGGATGTGGTTGAAACGGTTGATCCGCTTGCCCGTCAAATGGGAGACAGCCGTGCACAGCTCCTTATTTTCCGGTCTCTGCGCCTCATCATATGTTGTGCCCATAACGTCGAGGCATTCCTTCTGAAGCTCGTCCGTCCGGTCGATCAACTTGCCGTCGAAATAGATGTTCCGTTTCATCTTGGATAAACCTTTTATGTAATCTGCTTTTGTTCTCATTTTCCCTCCTCGATTATTTTAAATATGGTTTTTATATGCGAATGTAGACTGCATTGATTTATATTACCAGCTGTTGTTGCCTCCTTTCATACAATATCATTAATCGTCGTTTCAGGTGTCGGTATGGCGGATTGCAGGTGCGATTAAACCTAATATAATCATTTAGTGCATTTATATCAAATGAAAAAATGATTGCTGCTGAAATCAATTGACATCCCGTGCCCCAGCCTTTATATTCCCCTCGCTTAAAAGAACGGCTGGAAAATAAATAAATAAATGGAAGGAGAAAATAAAAATGCCGATGAAACCCAGCGAGACGGAAGAAGAATATTTTGCCCGCATGGAATATGAAAAATTGAAAAGAATCCAGGAGGAAAGCCAGAGAAAACTGGCTGCGGAACAACTGGCCAATGCAAAAGAGCTTCATTACATGAAATGCCCCAAGTGCGGCATGAACCTGGTGGAAATCGACTATAAGAAGATTAAGGTGGATAAATGCACCGCCTGTGAAGGCATCTGGCTTGATGCGGGTGAACTGGAGATGGTGGCTAAAATGGATAAAGGCGGACTTGATAAACTCTTCGGTGTTTTCAAGCGGGAAGAGTAACGGCTTTAGGAAAACGGCAAACATTCCGGATAAAAGACCCGGCGGCGGTTGCCGTCTGGCATTGCCGGCGTTGAATGCAACGATAGGGATCAAAAGGTCGAACATGAAAGCAGCGGGTTGGCATCAAAAGCAAGTAGAAGAGGTTTATCGCGAAATCGGGTCCGCAGCCGAGGGAATCAGCCATGAAGAGGCGAAAGCGCGCCTTCTGAAGGACGGGCCGAACGAACTGATCGAAAAAAAGAAGAAATCCCCTTTTATGATGTTCTTCGACCAGTTCAAGGATTTCATGATCATAATCCTTCTGGCCGCGGCGGTGATTTCCGGCGTCATCGGCGAACTGTCGGACACGATTGCCATCATCGTCATTGTCATCATCAACGCCGTCATCGGTTTTGTCCAGGAATACCGTGCGGAAAAAGCGATGGAGGCCTTGAAGAAGATGTCCGGAGCCGCCGCTGTCGTTTTGAGAGGCGGCATACCGGCAACCATACCGGCAGGTGAGATTGTTTCCGGCGACATGGTGCTTCTGGAGGCGGGGCGCATTATTCCCGCCGATATGCGGATCGTAGAGTCGGCGTCCCTCCAGGTTGAGGAGGCCGCCCTCACAGGCGAATCGGTGCCGGTGGACAAGCATGCGCAGGTCCTGTCCGATCCGGAACTGTCCCTGGGCGACAGGAAGAACATGTCCTACAAAGGCACCTACGTCACTTATGGCCGGGGCGCAGGGGTTGTGACCGCCACGGGCATGAAAACGGAACTCGGCAAAATTGCCGGCATGCTTCAGGACGCGGACGAGACCAAGACGCCCCTGCAAAAAAGGCTGACGGCCTTCGGCAAAAATCTGGCCATTGCCATTCTGGCCATCTGCGCTATCGTTTTTGTGGCGGGCCTGATGCGGGGCGAGGCTCCGCTGCTGATGCTGTTGACGGCCATATCGCTTGCCGTGGCCGCCATCCCGGAGGCCCTGCCCGCCGTGGTCACCATATCCCTTGCCCTGGGGGCAAAAAAACTGGTCACGCAGAATGCCCTGATCCGAAAGCTTCCTGCCGTTGAAACACTCGGTTCCGTAACGTTTATCTGCTCCGACAAGACGGGGACCCTGACGTTGAACAGGATGAGCGTCGAAGAAATCTATTGCGACGGCCATCTGGCAAGATCCGGCGAGATCGAAGACGCATACCGTCAAGACGGCGGCCATAAGGATTTGCTGACACCGACGGCGTATCTCATGGCGGGCCTTGCCCTGAGCAATGATGCCCGGCTGGAAGCGGACGGCAATGTCATCGGCGATCCCACGGAAACGGCGTTATATGATGTGGCACGGATGGCCGGTTTCGACAAAAAGGACCTGGAACTGACGTGGCCTCGCGTTGCGGAGCTGCCCTTCGATTCCGAACGGAAGTGCATGACAACCTTCCACAAACATGCGGGCGATGGAGAAATCGTATCCTTTACCAAGGGCGCCCTCGATCTTCTCATAGACAGATCTGCTCATGTGCTGACGGCCAAAGGATTAGAGGATGTTGATGCCGGAAGCATGGAAAGGATCAACGAGGCCATGACCGCCGACGGCATGAGGGTTCTTTGTCTGTGCATGAGAAAGTGGGAGGCCCTGCCGGAAGTTATGACGCCGGAGAGCGTTGAGACGAACCTCACGATCCTGGGGCTTATCGGATTGATGGATCCGCCGAGGGAAGAGGCCGGGGAGGCCGTCGCCCTGTGCAAGGCGGCGGGCATCAAACCGGTCATGATTACCGGCGACCACCCCCTGACGGCGCAATCCATCGCCAGGAGACTGGGCATTCTCGATGATGGGCTGGAGTCGGTGATGACCGGCAAGGAACTGGATAAACTGACCCTGGAGGAATTTGAAAAACGGGTTGAGCATATCAGCGTCTATGCGCGGGTCGCACCGGAGCAAAAGCTCAAGATCGTCAAGGCCCTGCAGGATCGCGGACAGTTTGTCGCCATGACGGGCGACGGGGTGAACGATGCGCCGGCCTTAAAGAGCGCCGATATTGGCGTTGCTATGGGGATCACGGGGACAGACGTGTCGAAAGAAGCTGCCCATATGATTCTTCTCGACGACAATTTCGCCACCATCGTCAAGGCCGTCAAGGAGGGAAGGCGGATATTCGACAACATCCGCAAGTTCATCAAATACACGATGACAAGCAATTCAGGCGAGATATGGACGATTTTCCTCGCCCCTTTTCTGGGGCTGCCCATTCCGCTTTTGCCGATCCACATTCTCTGGATCAATCTGGTGACGGACGGGCTCCCCGGTCTTGCCCTGGCGGCGGAACCGGCGGAAAAAGGCATCATGCAGAGACCGCCCCGCCATCCGAAGGAAAGCATCTTCGCCCACGGCATGACCGCCCACATCATCTGGGTCGGCCTTCTCATGGGGTTTGCCTCCATCTTCATGCAGGCCTGGTCTATCAAAACAGGTCATGCCCACTGGCAGACCATGACGTTTACCGTTTTGTGTTTAAGCCAGATGGGGCATGTCTTGGCTATCCGGTCGGAGACGGAAAGCATTTTCCGTCAGGGCCTGTTTTCCAATATGCCTTTGCTGGGCGCCACCGTCCTGACGTTTGTGTTGCAGATGGCCACGATTTACGTGCCCTTCCTCAACCCCATCTTCAAGACGGAGCCGCTGTCCCTTCCCGAACTGGGCTTCACCCTCATTGTGTCTTCCGTGGTGTTTGCAGCGGTGGAGATTGAAAAGTTTGTGAAAAGGCGCTTTTTATAACTGCGTCAGCGATTTAAGCCCATACAATGGATGTTCCCTGTTCGTCCCGCCGGACGTCGATGCATCGCATGGCGAGAAGGCGGTTGAGTTGGGCGAGGGCGACCTCTTTGTTATACTTGCTGTGCGATGCGATATAGGCTGCAAAGGTATTGACGGCTTCAGCGGGGGGAAATCCGTTTGCCGATCCGTTAAAGTGATCGACATACTCATTCATAATCATATCCCTGACAAAGACAAAGTTGTTGAGGTGTTTGATCGACTCTTTGTATTTCTCCGCCACTTCTTCGCCGCGTTCATGCCGGTTGAGATTGTCAACAAGTTCATCAATATATTTCTTGCCGAAATTTTTGACGATCCGGTCGATCTCGTCGTGGGAAATATACGCCGTCTCCGAAACAGCCTGGTTGGCGTCGTACCGGTCCCAGTCGTTTGTCAGAATCCGGATTCCGTATTCCTCATGTCTGTCCCGTACTTCCGTGCCGGGAAAGGGGGAGAGAATATGAAATCCGTAGTTTTCGCAAAGGCTCGCCGCAAATTCCATGGATTCTCGAACCGTCTCCGGCGTTTCGCCGGGAAGTCCCATAATATAGGAACACATGGGGTCCAGGCCGGCTTCCCGGCACATGGCCACTGCCTCGCGGCACTTTTCCAGGGTGATCTTCTTCTTGATGGTGTTGAGAATTTCCTGGCAGCCGCTCTCGATGCCGAAGCATAAAGAAACACACCCCGCCTTCTTGAGCTTTGCCAGAAGGGGCCGGGAAAGGGTGTCCACGCGGGCGAAGGCCGCCCATTCCTGCTTGATGCCGCGCCGGACGATTTCGTCGCAGATTTCCATGCAACGCTTTTTGTTGGCCGTAAAAAGGTCGTCTACGATGTTGATGCGAAGAAACCCGTGTTTTGCGAGCATCTCAAACTCATCGACGACGCGTTTGACGCTGAAATAGCGCACCTTGTGTCCCACCATCCTTTGCCCGACGCAGAAGATGCAGCTGTAGGGGCAGCCCCGCGAGGTGCTCAGGCTCAGGACGAAGGACAGGGCTTTGTATTTGCTGATGGGCAGAAGATCGCGGGCCGGATAGGGGAGGATATTGATGTCTTCAATCAGCGGCCGCCGGGCATTATGGATCACCTTTCCATCTTTCTGGTAGGAGATGCCCAGGACGTCGTCTACGGATGCATGTTGTTCCAGGCGCTGAACCATTTCATGGAAGGTCAACTCGCCCTCGCCGCGGACGACATAGTCCACATACGGATGCTCCGACAGGACGGCCTCGGCATCGAAGGTGACATGGGGGCCGCCCATGACAGTGATGAGCCGGGGATTCGTTTTTTTATAATCGGCGAGGATTTTCAGGGCTGTTTTGACATTCATGGTGACGGCGGTGGCGCCAACGATGTCGGGCTTATAGTCGGCAAGGATTTTCTCCACCTTGTCGATGGAATAGGGCATTACAATATAGTCTTCAATCCGGACGTCGATCTTTTGCTCCCTGAGATATCCGGCAAGTGACGCCAGGCCGAAAGGCAGCGTCGGTGTTTCCTCGAAGGGATAGGGGGGGTTGATCAACAACACTTTGAAGGGTCTATGTTCCGACATGTGACGGTATCCTCTCTATAGAGACTTGAAATGATTAACCAATAATGATGCCCTCGTAAACAAATTCACCATACACGTCATGACGGCGAAAGCCGGCATCCGGTCACGCCATGGCGTGATCAAGAGGTTACGAAACCGCCGGACCCCGACTTTCGCCGGGGTGACAGCTTTTGACGAACTTGTCAACAACATCTGATGCGTTTCTGAAGTTGCTGCGAAAAAAATTATGCAACTTTATTGTAGAACGTAATTTCCGGGCGACCTGCAAACAGGCCCCGCGTTGCCTGACCGAAGGCCTTGAAGTGCTCTGTCTGGCCGTGATAAGTGAGGGCCTCGCGGTTTTCATAGCATTCATAAACAAAAAATTTATTCGGATCACTGGCGTTGCGATGAATCGCATAATTCACGGTGCCGGGGTCCTTTAATACTTTGGGAACCAGATCCTGGAATAACTTTTCTACCTCGTCTCCTTTTCCATCTGCTGCGGTCAACATTGCCGTAAGAACGACCATTTTTCCTGCCTCCTTTAAATCATGATATATGCCGGGATTACTATCACCATACGCAAGCTAATGCAAATTAAACCTGTGTAAAATTGTGCTTATGGGCAGGATTCTTCAGGGGGCGCGTCATGGCCGGCGCAGAAAAACGGAAGCGGGCGGGATTGGTAGGATTCATGCAATAAGTTACGGTTGATCTTGTTCCGGCAGGGGCCGCTGATGCTTCCGCAGCCCCTGCCGGAATTTCAGACAGAGGATCTTTAATAAATTGCCGTCAAGCCGCGGCGGCTTTCCGTAAGCGCAAAGCGCCGAACAAAAGCACCATGAAGGCCGACATCGCCAGGATGAAAACAGGTCCCATCCAAAGCATCAGGAGGCTCAGTCCCAGCAGGGGCAGCAGAATAACGCGCACAGCCGCCTTCAGGGCGTCATGCCGACTGATGAAATCGGCCAGGGGTGGTGAATAATGGTAATAGGCTTCAACGAACAAGCGTCCCGGCTTGTTCGTCAGGAGGAAGCGGTCCCGCAGGGCTCTCAGGATGCGGACATGAGGATGCAGATAAGAGCCGTAAGCCGCCGTGGCGATGAAGCACCCGCCTTTATCGTCATCATTGTCTTTGCCCGATCCGCCCGACACGGGGATGTCCGTAGCGATGGGCGTCGTTGTTGTCTGAAGGTATTGGGTATAGGGGAAAAACATATACCGGCCGCCGTCGTGAATGAGACCGACATTCAAAGCCGACGCCAGGGGATGCTCGAATTTGGAGAACTCAACGGTTTGAGAAAAAGTGTTTTCTCCAAACCAGTCCCGCCAAAAGGTGGATTCACTGTTATACGTCTGAATGTAAGTGATGCCTCCCGCACCGCCGCTGTAGTAACCATCCGGCGTGATGTTGTACCCCGCTTGCTCGTAGATGTACTCGATGAGGCCGACGCAGGTGAACTTGTCGTCATAAGGACCTTTCTGATGACGAAACTGCACATCGTATCTTGCGCCCACCTGCTCTTTGGCCACGAGGATCAGTTGATCTTTTTGCTCCTGAGTCCACGAAGCGTAGTTTGCCGGCACCTTGGCGCCGATGAATTTGCAGCCCTCGTCCACGTCTTTTTGCGTGATGAAATTGCTGGATTCGGTTTCCTCAACGCCGGCCAGGATGGCATGGATGATCTTGTGCTTTCCGTTTTCCACGCCGATATAAAGACCGACGTGACCGGATTTCATCTCCCGGAAGGCAATTTGACCGATCGAATCAGGCAGAATCAGTTCGGCATCCCGGCCGTATATCTTGTCTTCCTTGCTGGAGTGATAGAGGATAGATCCCCGTTCGAGGCCGGAGGCAACACTCGTCAGTAGAAACAGCATGACGATCATGGAACCCGGTAATTTCGGCATGATGATTTTTTTCATGGCAGGATCCTCCTTACCGTTTCGCGCACCGTTTCCGATTCGTCTGCCAGAGCCGCCTGGAGGGCCGCTTTCGTAGAGGATTGCCATGGGAAGAATGTCCCGAGCATGATGGCCGCGTTGTTTCTCACCAGCGGCGACGGATCGGACCGCAGGTATGTCACAAGAATGTTTTCCGCGAAGGCGGTTTTGCTCTGGCCGACGGCCCGGACAGCCGCCGCCCGGACCATATAGTCCCCTTCTTTGGTCAGATGGGCGGCCAGTAAAAGGAGAGCGTCTTCGCTTTGCAGGGTGCCCAGGGCCTGTGCGGACTTCAGACGGATCATATTGTCATCACTCGACAATGCCGTGGAAAGGAGATTTATCGCTTCGACGGCCTTCATCTCTCCTAATGAATACAGAATGGTATAGCGCAAATTTTTACCCCCATCCGATTCATGGTAGGCGATTCTGAAGGCGTTGATGATTTGAGCCCGGGGCGCGCCCAAAGCGGCCAGTGCCGTTACGGCGCTTCTTCTGATCCGGCTGTCCTCCGAACGATCCTGGAGGATTTTAAGCAGAACCGCTACGGCGCTTGTATCGGCCCATGCCCCCAGATCGTATATGGCGCCTATTCTCTCTTCTTCGGTCTTTGTGCGATCGGCCGCAACGGTTTTTTTGTCGGAAAAATCATTGGCCGTCGCCAAAAGTCCCGCAAGAAAAAATATGAGCAAGACGAGCCCGGCGGTCTTCCCGATGCGTGCGTATGTCTTCATAAATCCCTTCCTTTCTGTTGTTTCTCTGCTATGTACGGAATTGCCTTAATCGTAAACGGGTGCGATTATAAAATCAGGGGGCCTGTAAGTCAATTTGCATCATGCTTGATCCGCAGCCCTCAGGACCCGGCATCCGCCGCGGGTTTCTTGATGCTCAACATGATGATGGATGCGAGCAGGGCCGCCGCGACACAGGCTGCAAAGGCATAACGGTAGCTGCCTGTTTTATCGTAGAGAAATGCCGCCGCCAGGGGGCCCGCCGCCGAACCGATGGAGCTTGACATATAGACGACGCCGTAGATGGTGGCGAAGCTTCTCAGGCCGAAGAAATATACCGACACCAGAGGCTGCAAGGCATACTGCCCGCCCATGGCAAATCCGAAAATGATCACAAAGACCCAGATCAGGGTCATGGATTCGGCAAACAGCAATATCAGGATGCCGAATGCCTGCAGGGCAAAACAGAATACGGCGGCGGATTTGGCGGCAATTCTATCGCAGATGAACCCGAAGGCGACCTTGCCCATCGCCCCGAACGCCCCGGTCATGCCGAGGGCGACGGCGGCTGCCGTCAGCGATATGCCCATATCGCTCAGATGCATGATCTGATGCTGAAGAACCGTTCCTACGCCGACGTACACCAGGCTGACAGAAAGGCAGATAAACCAGAAGGCCGGCGTTTTCATCACTCCGGCCAGTGTCCATTGATTTTCCGGGCCCGGTGGAATATCGGTGATATGGATGGCCGGATCCGGTTTTTCGGCTGCGGCTTGCGGATCAGCGCCGTAAGGCAGCAGGCCCATTTCCTGCGGCGTGTTCCGGACGATGAAAAGGGCGGGCGGGATAACGATAAGAAAGGACGTTGCGGCAAGAAACAGGTACGTCGGCCGCCACCCGAAGGCCTCCATGAAAAAGGCCCCTGCCGGGGCGATGATGAAGCCGCCCAGGGATATGCCGGCCATGGCAATGCCCAAAGCAAGCCCCCGCTTGTCGATAAACCAGTTGGCGACGACGGTGCTGGCAGGGATGGCGCCGCAGGCGGCATAAGACCAACCGATGATGAAGTACAGCAAATAGAGCTGCCACAGGGCTGTGACCCGGCTTGCCAGGATAAAACATATTCCTCCGACAACGGCGCCGGTGATAATGGTTTTTCTGGGGTTGAATATTTCCGTCAGTTTGCCGATGATGGGCGATGAAAGCCCCATCGTCAGCAGATAGATGGTCATGTTAAGGGCGATTTCGGCCCTTGACCAGCCGAATTCCAGGCCAAAAGGCTTATAGAAAATGCCGAATACATAAAACGCCGCCCCGGAATGTACGATGCAGGCAGGAATAAGGGCCCATACGACCCACCACCCGTAAAACAATTTTGGTTTCTTCAAATGTTATTCTTCCATTCTTATTTTCATTGCCCGTGTCCAGGGAAGACACGGTGATGTTCGAGAATCTCCCCTTCCTCTTGCCCTTTCATAAAGTGACTGTGTCGCCATTGGATATATTGAGATCTTTGAAATTCTCTGTTTTCTGTCATTGCGAGGCACGAAGTGCCGTGGCAATCTCTCCAATTATTGGATACTTATGAGATTGCTTCGCTTCTCTCGCAATGACAGAAGAGGCGTTTTTTCAAAGGTCTTATATTGTCATTCCGAACGTCTGTTGGGAATCGGAGGTCATTAAAAAAATACAACATCAAGATTTCTCCCCTCCGTTACAATGACAAAACCGGTCATTGCGATACCGTCTCAAACGGCGGGGAACTCAGAGAATGTCGCTTTCCCTAAGGCCAGCCTGCCGGGGTTCCCAGGGGCACGCTCGTCAAGATGGCCTCGATATGATGAATGAGGCCCCCCCTGATTTTAAACAGTTCGGCAAGGAGCATGGACCGGGGGTATTGCGTCCGGGCGGGGAGTTCGATAACGCCGTAGCCGGGCATGTCGGCCGTCTTGACATTGCCCGGTATGTCGAACATAACCATGGACCAGACAATGCCCAGTTCTTCGTCAGCGATGACGTAACGCCGGTCGCGCACGCAGGTCATATAGGTGAAAATCGGCAGCTGGTCGCGGCATTTAAACGATCCGAACGCGCCGAGCTCCGGATTGTTTGTCGTCTGAAGGCCGTTTTCCAGGCGGTTGCACGAATCATGCAGGGGGACGAATTCGCCTGTGTTTTTTTCCAGACCTTCGAAATAGGAATCGGCTATGGCAATCATCTTATCCCGCGGCAGCCGTTCCGGCTCCGGCACGGATTCCGTTAACAGCGGATGGGGGGTATTGAGGCTCTTCGGTTTGAACGCCACGTCGGAGCCGGCATACCGGGAGACGAGGGTTTCAATTTCGGTGATTTTTTCATCCTCAACCTTCAACCGGGCAGCCAAAAAGGTCAATCGATCATCCCCTTCATGGAGGGTGCTGAATAACCCGACCTGACCGCTCACCGGATCGGCGACGCAATGGCGGTATTTAATCTCCGAGGCCGTCTTCCAGAGACCTTCTCCCAAAGGAAGTTCTTTGGTGTTCTCCGTGAAACGGACATTATCCGCCAGGGGAAGGCTCGATGGATCATGAGTGACCAGCGCGGCGAGATAGCGGCCGATGAAGCCGATCAAATTTTGTTTTGCTGACAACATATCATGCGACGATGCCGGCATGATGTACCTCCTATACCTGTTTTTTGATGTGCTCGAGCACCTGATGGCTGCATTCCTGAAGCGTCTGCGACGTGTCGATAACGGCATGGACGGAATCCGGAAATTCCGTGATCTCATCGAAGTCCTTTTTCTGCGCCGCATATATTTCCCATCGGCCGTCGGAGGCCTCGGCTTTGTTTTTAGCCCGGCGCTCCAGCCGTTCCTTGACGACGGCGTCGGGGCACCGGCATTCGACAATGAAAAAGGGCCTGTCAAGAATTTTTGCCGTTTCGCAGGCCCTCCGCCTCTCCGCACGTTTCTTGAAAGACGCATCGATGACGACCGATTTTCCTTCGCAGAGTTTTTCCCGTGCAGCCTCCAGGGCCTTATCATATGTCCGTTGGGACATATCATCACTATAGATGCCTTTTCCGAAGGCGTCAGGATGGCGCTCCGAGGGTTCGATCTCAAGCATTTCCTTGCGCAGAACGTCGGTGCGGATCATATGGGCGCCGATGTGCAAAGCGATTCTTCTCCCCAGAGCGCTTTTCCCCGTACCCATGAGTCCCGCCATCAGAATCAAGGTCGGCGTTTCCAGGCGGGCGGCGTACGTATAGGCCAGATCGAAATATTTCCGGGCCGTTTTCCGGGCATCCTGCTTATCTTCCCGGCTTACAGCCTGATCATCCAGCCTGAAGCTGGTGACCTTGCCCCGCACGTAAGCGTAGTAGCATTTATAAAAGTTGAGGAGCGTCGGAATGGCAAGATCGTCTGTGGCGGC
This sequence comes from Deltaproteobacteria bacterium, assembly GCA_016930075.1. Lineage (GTDB taxonomy): Bacteria > Desulfobacterota > Syntrophia > Syntrophales > JAFGHS01 > JAFGHS01. The sequence goes on along the minus strand of JAFGHS010000115.1, from coordinate 19,118 downwards.
GACATAAGCGCTCACAAAGGTCTCCGCGAGATGGGCATAGCCGTTGAAATCAAGGTCCATGGCCAGAAACGCCACTTCGGCGGCCACGTCGGCATAGCGGAAGCGTTCGTTGAATTCAATGCAGTCGAAGACGGCAATGCCGTCCGCGGCAACGCAGATATGTTCGAGATGGAGGTCGCCGTGACAGTCCCTGATCTTGTGTGCCGCCACCCGGTCTGAAAGCAGCGCGCCGTGCTTATCCATAAAACCGTAAATATAAGCCTTGATGAATTCATACTGATGGGGGCGAATCGTATCCCGGATGTATCGCGCCGTCTGGGCGAAATTTTCGTCGTGGTTGAAACGGATCGTTTCAATGCCGCCGCACTCGTCGATTTTGCCGCCCGTATCCGCGGCGTTGTGAAAGGCCGCCAGTTTCTGCGCGATTTCCATCATAACGGCGTCGCCGGCTTTGCCCTCTGCAAGCAACTGCTTGAGCATCCGGTCCTGGGGAAGTTTCTTCATTTTGACGCAATAGTCGACGACAGGCCCCCCGTTTCCCCAAGCCAAATCTCCCTGCTCGTTCTCGCTTATGCCAAGCACCTCCAGATATATCGACGGCGCCAGCCTCCTGTTCAGACGCAGCTCTTCACGGCAGTAATATTCCCTTTTCTCCAGAGTGGAAAAATCGAGAAAACCGAAGTTGACGGCCTTTTTCACTTTGTACACATAATCGCCGGCAATAAAGATAAAGGATATGTGGGTTTGGATGAGATCGACCTTCTCCGGCCCATGGGGATAAAACCGAGGATTCGTCATGGTTTCGATGAGTTTTGCATGCGTCATAGTTCCATTCTCCATTCTTGGTCATTACGATAACAGAAATATAAATTCAGGACAATTTATTCTTTGCCGGGAAAAAAGTCAGATTCGTCCCGCGATATGGAACGGCCGGGTGATATTCAATAGCCAGAAAGAGTGATTGCCGGTCACGGGCATTATATGTAGAAGAGCTGAAAAGGCAGAAAGCGTGAAATTCACGAGGCAAACGAAAAAAATGACAAAGAAGAATCCCTGCCCGCCTGACCCAATGGGCGTGGAAAGGCACATTTTTAACCGGGGCCGGATTCTTTTCCAGAAGGTACTTTTGAAACTCCGGCAGCTTGTCGGCAAACGTTGCTGCCCATTATTCTGTATTTCACCCACCAGGCATGTAGTCCTCATGAGCAGGAAATCCCCCATGGTAAAAGTTAAATGATGTTAATTTCATTATGAATATTCGCTTTTATTTTCTTATAAAATAAAGTAGGCTTGCCAAAAATGTCGGGAAATACCAACTGGGGATATTAATCGTAAGCGTGATGGAATTGAGATTATTGCATGCCTCATTGTATCTTTGAATATACAGATAATATTAAAGAATTGCCTTCCTGGCATTCCATCTTTAAGAAGATCCATGCTGTGCTATTGAACACTGGAGAATGGCAGGAACGAGATATAAAAAGCCGTGCTATCAAACATGAAAAATATTTCATTGGCAATGGCGATATAGATCAAGCATTCGTTACGCTCAGCATCCAAATGATCGAAGGGCGCAGTGATGAACTGAAAGCCCGAATTTCAAAAGATGCTTTAGCTGTTCTTGTTTCTTTTTTCCCGTTAAGCCTTGCCCAACTCAAAACAAGCATTACGGTTCAAGTTATTGATATTCACAAAGCGAGCTATTGCAGGAAAGCGAGTTATTCAAACATGGAGAAATCGAACCCCTAACTCTTTAGTCCACCGCACGCTCGTACTTCGCGCCGGTGACCACTGCGTTTGATCGAGAGGAGACAAATGATGAATACTCAAGATACCGTTAAGAAGACAGCGAATTACTTTAAGAGCTCCATTACACTAAAAATATTTTCCGTCGGCATCTTGATCTTGCTGCTGCTCATACCAGCCGGAATGGTACAAAATCTGATAAGCGAAAGACAGTCTCGACGAGATTCCGTGGTGAATGAGATTTGTCAAAAATGGGGTGCCCATCAGACAATAACCGGCCCGTTCATTACTGTCCCGTTCAAGATATTTTTCAAAGACAACAACGGTAAAACGCAATTTAATCTAAATTACTTACATATTCTTCCTGAAACATTGAATGTCACCGGTGAAATAAAACCAGAAGTGCGTTACAGAAGTCTCTTTGAGGCAGTTCTCTATAATATTAAGCTGCAGTTCAACGGAAACTTCAAACTGCCTCCAAAGAGTCAATTGAACATCGATCAAACAAACATCCTCTGGGACAAGGCCTATCTATCGCTTGGCATTACCGACATGCGAGGGATCCAGGATCAAGTCATCATTAACTTTAATGGCGCTGTCTATAATGCCAGCCCAGGGCTCAAGACGGCGGATCTTGCCGACGCTGGAGTTGGCATGCTTATTGGGCCATTGAAGCCGAACGAACCCAATAATTTTACCTTTGCTCTTAATCTGAATGGCAGTGAACAGATAAGCTTTATTCCTGTTGGCGAATCCAATACCATCAAGATAAAGTCGAATTGGCCTTCACCAAGCTTTAATGGTGCGTTTCTCCCGATCACCCGCGAGGTTCAAAAAGATGGCTTTTACGCGAACTGGAAGATACTGCACCTGAACAGGAATTACCCGCAATTTTGGGAAGGATCTCAATACAAGGTCGCACCATCGGCTTTCGGTCTGCAGCTAATTCTGACAGCAAATATCTACCAGAAATCTACGCGGCTTGCAAAATACTCGGTTATGTTCCTTGTTTTCACTTTTGCTGCGTTCTTCTTTTCCGAAATAATAAACAAACGAAGAGTTCATCCCATTCAATACATCCTCATAGGGTTGGCAATACTGCTGTTTTATACTCTGGTGTTATCTTTATCAGAACATATGCATTTTAATTATGCCTACATCCTGTCTGCCACAGCTGTTACATTCATGATCACGGGTTATGCGAAGGCCATAGTCTCCAATTCAAAATTTGCACTCACAATCCTGGGGATCCTGGCGATTCTATATTCTTATCTGTTTATAATCCTGCAACTCGAAGATTATGCGCTCATAATGGGAAGTATTGGGCTTTTAGTAATTCTTGCTGTAGTGATGTATATGACGCGAAAGATAAACTGGTATGAAGTCGAGACGGAACAGCAGGAAAATGTGAACTAACTAAATGTCAACACCGGGGGGTATAGGGGAGACGTCCATCAAATTATAAAATTCACCCAACCACTGTATTAACTCGGGCTGGATTCTTCTACGCTCCATTGCCAGCCGGTTATGTGGGGTGTTGAGTAGCAAGGACGATAAAATTATCTCAAGCGTTATTAAAAAACGGCAGCAACCAGAAGACTCATCAGACATCGGAATTCTTTTCATGAAATGCCCCTTTCTTGCATCGTTTTTGATGCCTTCGTAAAAAGTCGCAATGCACCGTTCATGTCATTTCGACCCCGCATTTTGCGGGGGAGAAATCCTGAAATCATAAAAGATTTATCGTCGTCCCGCTTCAGCGGGACTCCTCGAAATGACAGGATTCGACTTTTTACGAGGTCGTCAATTCTAATGTATGGCAACAATTTGCTTGCCTTTTTTGCGTCATTGGATAAACATAACCGACCATGAAAAAAGAAAACGCCGAATATTCAAAGATATATAAAGGGATCGCCCTTATCGCCGATCCGATTTATCAGTATGTTTCCTTTACGGTGCCGGCGGGGGATTTCCCGGAGGAAAAGACGGAGAAGGACATTATCGATTCTCCCTGGATGCAGCGGTTAAGGAGAATCTATCAGCTTCAGTCGGCCCGCTGGGTGTATCCCGCTGCCGAACATACGCGGTTCCAGCATTCTCTGGGCACCATGCACATCGCCGGCGACTTCGGCAAACATATGTATCCCAGCCTCCGCGAGGTGTGCCCTGATCTGCCGTCCATCAATTATGTGGAAGAGCTGCTCCGCATCGCCGGACTGCTCCACGACATCGGGCACGGCCCCTACGGCCACTTCTTCGACGACCATTTTCTCCACCAGTACGGCCTCACCCATGAAGACCTGGGGCAGCAGATCATTGTGAAGAAACTCGGCCGGATGATCGGGAAAATCCAAAGAAGCCCGACGGGGTCTTTTCGCGACGGCGAAGCCCTCGACCCCCGCCAGGTGGCCTATCTGATCAAAATGCCCGGCCCCCGCGAGGCGGAGCAGCCGAAATGGCTCCAGCTTTTGAGGCAGCTTTTTTCCGGCACCTACACGGTGGATAACCTGGATTACGTCCAGCGGGATGCCTATATGACGGGTTTTTCCCTCGATATTGTGGACATTGCGAGGCTCCGTTTCTATACGTTTTTTACCAGGGACGGCCTGACGCTCCATCAGACGGGGATATCCGCTCTGACCCGATTTTTGAACGCCCGGCTGAATCTCTATACGAATGTCTATTTCCATAGGACAACCCGGGCCCTCGATCTCCATTTGCAGGAAATATTCGCCGAGACGATGAATATCCTTTTCCCGGAAAATCCGACCCATGCTTTGGATAGTTATCTGCATCTCGATGAATGGGCACTGTTTAATAATGTCAAGGGGTGGCCTGATGACATTGATCCGGTAAAAAAGAAACTGGGGCGGGAATGGAAAAAGCTCTATGCAAGGGAAGTCAAATGGAAGATGTCTTTTTCCACGGAGATTTCCATCGACCAGATTCAGCGGGGGACAAAATTTTCGCAGGCTGCCGATTATGAAGACCTGATCCGCAGGCGCCTGCCTAAATCAATGCAGAAGGCGGCCTTCCGGGTGGATATGGCCACGCAGGACCCGCGGCCCATCAATCCCATGGCGGAGACGGAAAAAAGAATCAACATTTTCAATCCGGCCACCGGCGCGACCTCGCCGGAGCCGCTCATGGACATATACCGGTTTATCCCCGCACGGGTTGTTCATTTCCGGGTTTTTTCACTCAACCATGCCCTCGACGGCGAACTCACGGCGGCAGCGGAATTGACTCTTGACAGTATTGATAAAGCGACAGACACGAATATATGACGCCGGCAGAAACAACAGACATCACGCTTTTTGTCCGGACGTCCGATGAAGACGTTGCCCGATGGAACCGGCAGCGCATCGTCGATGCCCTGATCCGGGAGACGGATATTGATGACGCAACGGCCCAGGCCGTGAGCATTGAGGTGGAAAAACAGATCGTTGCCTCGGGCATTGCGCTTTTAACGACGTCCCTCATCCGGGAGATGGTGGATGCCAAGCTTATCGAACGGGGGCTGGAGCAGCCCCGGCGGATGCACGCCCGGCTGGGTTTCCCCCTCTATGACGTGCGGGAACTGATCCTCCACCAGAATAAAGAAAACGCCAATGTCCCCCATGGCCCGGAAGGAACCAGCCTCCTTCTGGCGGAGGGGATCAAGCGGGAGTACGCTTTTTACGACGTCTTTTCTCAGCCTGTTGTGGACGCCCATGTCTCCGGCGCCATCCACCTCCACGGCCTCGGTTATATCGACAGGCCCTACAGCTTCTTCCATTCCCTTGAATACCTGAAAAAGTTTGGTTTGAATCTTCCCAACTCCCTGACGGTGGCCAAACCGGCCAGGCATGCCGAGGTGCTCCTTGCCCACATGGTCCGGTTCGGGGCCGCTCTGCAGGGACATTTCACGGGCGCCATCGCCTGGGACGCCGTCAATTTTTCCTTTGCCCCATATCTTGTGAAAATGAGCCGGGAAGCCGTCAAACAGTTCGCCCAGATGCTTATCTATGAATTTTCCCAACTGACCGCCGCCCGCGGCGGGCAGGCCATCTTTACGGACATTCATCTCTACTGGGATGCACCGGCGCATTACAAGGATGTGCCGGCCGTCGGTCCGGGGGGAATTGACACCGGTAAAAAATATAGCGACTATACCAGTGAAGCCCGGCAGCTTGCCTGGGCGCTTTTTGAGGTCTTTCGTGAAGGGGACGGAGCGGGCAAGCCGTTTACCTTTCCCCGTCCCATGATGCACCTTTCCCACGCCTTTTTTGATACACCGGATCATGAGGCTTTTCTGGAGTATATCTGTGATGTGGCCGTTGAAAAAGGCAATCCCTGTTTTGTCTTTGACCGGGAGGACTTGCCGGGCATCGTGAAGGATGCATTGAGCGGCGTCGCCGGAAGGCATACGATTCAAGAATATGTAAGCAAATCCTGGCAGATGCGCGCGGCAGCCGTTCAGAACATTACCCTCAATCTTCCCCGTCTCGGCTATCAATCCGGGGGGGATAAGGACCGGTTGTTCAGTCTCATCGACCAGACCCTCGAACTTATGGCGGCGGCCCATGGGCAGAAGCGTGATTTTATCGAAAAGTTAATGTCTTACGGCCCCATGGGACCTCTTGCCATGCTGACCATGAATCTGGACGGACGACCCTACCTCGACATGGATCGGGCCGTTTACCTCATGGGAATTTTGGGAATGAATGAACTGGTTCATATCTGTACGGGCCGTCAGCTTCATGAATCGGATGAGGCCGCTGCCTTCGGGCTTGCCGTCATGAAGCGCATCAAGACGGGGATCGATAAATTGGCGAAAAAACACAGGATGACGTTTTTGCCGGAACAGACGCCGGCGGAAACGACGGCGTACCGTTTCGCAAGACTGGACCTGAAGCATCATTCCCCCGCTGCCGGCCGGTTTGTCCGCGGCAGTATCGTGAAGGGCGAAATCTATTACACGAATTCCACGCAGGCAAATTGCGCCGCCCCCATCCCTGCCTTGGAAAAGGTAAAACTGGAAGGCCGTTTTCATCCCTTCTTCAATGCCGGCGCCGTCACCCATCTGTGGCTTGGTGAGGCCGGTCCGGCAAAGCAAGACCTTGTCCACTTGATTAAGCAGGCCTTCCGGGAGACGTCCTCAAAGCAAATCATGTTTTCCCCTGAATTCACGGCCTGCGGCGCTTGCGGCAGCCTGTCAAAAGGTCTCAAAGACTATTGCGTCAAATGCGGCGAGAAAGAAGTGGACGGTATCGCCAGGATTTCCCAGTATTTCAGCAAAACGGCAAGCTGGAATAAGGGCAAACTTGGCGAATTAAAAGACAGAAAACGGATTGGATCTGTCTGACCTGCACAGGTCGGATTCATGTTTGATGGTCTTGTCCCAAAAATCCCGCAAGCGGTAGTGTCCTGTTACCGTAACGGATTTCCACTGATGTCATTTCGAACGAAGTAAGAAATCTCTGCGACTTCGGCCAGAATGAAAGGTATCTCCCTACGGTCGATATGACCATGAATCATTGCAACACTTCAGTAGTTTCCTCCCATCTCCTTTATTCCTTTAATCAATGCCCTGCCCTTGACATGGCCCAGGTCGATAAATATATTATGCGAAATTTGACGATTGAATGTGTCCGCCGTGGTGAATTGAGCCTGAATATGGAAGATTATATTATCAAAATATTTAAGGAAAGCAGCCAGCTCAAAGAGATTTTCATCAATGAAAATCTCTCACGGATGGTGCAGGTTGTCGAAGTGATAACGGAGGCTCTCCAGACAGGCAAAAAAATACTGCTCTTTGGAAACGGCGGCAGCGCAGCGGACGCACAGCATCTGGCGGCGGAATTCGTCAATCGTTTTGTCATTGAAAGACCGCCCCTGCCGGCCATTGCCTTAACGACGGACACATCCGTCATTACGAGCATCGGCAATGATTATGATTTTTCGGAGATCTTCAGCAAGCAGATCCGGGCGATCGGGCAGGCAGGCGATGTGGCCTGGGGGTTGAGCACGAGCGGCACATCGGCCAATGTTTTTAAGGCCATGGAGACGGCCAATAAAATGGACATGATTACCGTGGGACTGACGGGGAAGGATGGAGGCACGATCGGCAAAATTGCCCAGTATCATTTGAACGTTTCCTCCACATCGACGCCGCGCATCCAGGAAGTCCACATCACCATCGGCCACGCCATATGCGAAATGGTGGATTACATGCTTTTTCAGCGGCCCGGTTTGAAATAGAGCGGCACGGCATTTAATATAGATAAAGGGGATTTGATTATAAGTCATGGGGAAGAAACAGACAAAAGACCGTGCAGTCAACACGGCGAATCCTGAAGACATACTTTCCGAAAAGACGACGGAAGATACAGAGAAAAAAATGACGGAATTAGCGGCTAAACTTGAGCAAAAGGAAAAAGAGGCGGCGGACAATTACGATAAATATGTCCGTGCGGTTGCCGAGCTGGACAATTACCGCAAGCGCGCCGCAAGAGAGAAAACAGATTCCATAAAGTACGGCAACGAAACACTGCTCAGGGATATATTGCCGCATCTGGATTCGCTGGAGAGGGCCCTGGGGCATGCCGATACGTCGGAGAATTTTGAGGCCTTCAAAAAGGGTCTGGCGCTGGTCAGAGAACAGCTTTTAGGTTGCCTGGAGAGGCACGGGGTGGAAAAAATCGATGCCTGCGGCAAAGATTTCGACCCGAATATCCATGAAGCCATGCTCCAGGTGGAAAGCGACGCTCATGAACACAACAAGGTCGTGGACGAACTGGAAAAGGGATACCTGCTTCACGGCCGGTTGCTGAGGCCCGCCAAAGTATCCGTCAACAGGCGCACGAGAAGTGAAAACGGGTATAATTAAAAATAGTATATATCAGAGATGCTAAGGAGGAGATAAAAAATGGGAAAGATTATTGGGATTGATTTAGGAACGACAAATTCATGCGTTGCCATTATGGAAGGCGGAGATCCCGTTGTTATCGCCAATCAGGAAGGCAACAGAACGACGCCTTCCATGGTGGCCTTCACCGAAAGCGGCGAGCGGCTTGTCGGGCAGGTGGCCAAAAGGCAGGCCGTCACAAATCCGGAAAATACCGTATATGCCATCAAAAGGCTTATCGGCAGAAAATATAATTCAAAAGAGGCACAGTACGACAAAACCGTTGCTCCCTATAAAATAACGGAAGCAAAAAACGGGGATGCTCAGGTGACGATCAGGGACCGTCATTACAGTCCCGCGGAGATATCGTCTATGATTCTGACCAAGATGAAGCAGACGGCCGACGACTATCTGGGTGAAAAGGTGACCGATGCGGTGATTACGGTTCCCGCATACTTCAACGATTCACAGCGGCAGGCGACGAAAGACGCAGGGAAAATCGCCGGATTAAATGTTCTGCGCATTATCAATGAGCCGACGGCTGCGGCCCTGGCCTATGGTCTGGACAAGAAAAAAGACGAAAAGATCGCCGTTTTCGACCTGGGCGGCGGGACGTTCGATATTTCCATCCTTGAGTTGGGCGACGGGGTCTTTGAAGTTAAATCAACCAACGGCGACACCCATCTGGGCGGCGAGGATTTCGATCAGCGGCTCATCGACTATCTGGCGACGGAGTTTAAAAAAGACCAGGGCATCGATATCCGGAAAGATCGCATGGCCCTGCAGCGGATCAAGGAAGCGGCGGAAAAGGCGAAGATGGAACTCTCCACGGCTATGGAGACGGATGTTAATCTGCCTTTCATCACCGCCGATGCGTCAGGCCCCAAACACATGAATATCAAACTCACCAGGGCAAAGCTCGAAGCCCTGGTGGAAGACCTGATTGAGAAAATGGTGCCGCCCTGCCGGACGGCCATGAAGGACGCCAATCTCGACCCGAAGGACATTGATGAGGTTATCCTGGTCGGCGGCATGACGCGCATGCCGAGGGTGCAGCAGAAGGTCAAGGAAATCTTCGGCAAGGAGCCCCATAAGGGCGTCAATCCGGACGAAGTGGTGGCCGTGGGTGCAGCGATTCAGGGCGGCGTGCTGTCGGGCGACGTCAAAGACGTTCTGCTGCTCGATGTGACGCCCCTGTCTCTCGGCATCGAAACCCTGGGCGGCGTCATGACCAAACTGATTGAAAAGAACACGACGATTCCCACCAAGAAGAGCCAGATCTTTTCAACGGCAGCGGATAATCAGCCTGCCGTGAGCATTCATGTCCTCCAGGGCGAGCGGTCCATGGCGGCGGACAACCGGACGCTCGGACGGTTTGAGTTGGTCGGCATCCCCCCGGCGCCCCGCGGCATGCCGCAGATCGAGGTGGGTTTTGATATTGACGCCAACGGTATCGTTCATGTATCGGCAAAAGACCTGGGAACCGGCAAGGAGCAGAGCATCAAGATTACCGCTTCGAGCGGTCTGACGGATGCGGAGATTCAGAAACTGGTGAAGGAAGCGGAGCTGCACGCCGATGAGGACGTCAAGAAAAAAGAATTGATCGAAGCGAGGAATCAGGCCGACTCCATGGCTTACGGCGCCGAGAAAAACGTCAAGGAATTCGGCGACAAGGTTGACGCTGCCGAAAAGGAGAGAATTGAACAGGCCATCGCGAGGGTCAAAAAAGCCATTGAAGGCGACGACATCAATGAAATCAAGCAGGCGGAGGAAGAGCTGACCAATGCGTCGCATAAACTGGCCGAAGCCATGTATGCCAAATCATCCGCCCAGCAGCAGGCCGGGCCGGATGCGCAGGCCGGTCCTGACGCAGGACAAAAGCAGAGCGCCGGGTCGAAAGACGATGATGTGGTCGACGCGGACTTCGAAGAAGTGAAGTAGAAGCGTCTTATCCTTGAATACATGCCCGGGATTTGCATTAAGCGATTCCGGGCATTTTTATTGGTGTTCCCGATACGCCGTCTGATGGCGCAGGGCATGGAACTCTATAAACAAAGGAGAATACCGATGTCGAAATCATTAAAAAATCTGATTCGCCTGCTGTCTTTTTTCATCATTTTCTCATGGATCGGCTGCGCCGGGATGCAGGCAAAGAACACAGGACGGATCACGCCCGACAAAAAGGCCGCCGTCAGCTTTGAAACCTATGAAATAAAAAATGATTATCATTATTATATCAGCGGCTCCGACGTCTATCCCAATGCCCTTTTGGGGTTGAAGAAGACCTATGCCCTTGAGGCGGTGTCCGCATCTTTGTGGAAAAAGATTGAACCGACGCCGGCGGATTATGAGGCGCTTATTTCCCGGATGCAGGACAGGGCGCGGTTGCTCGGCCTTTTCCAGTATGGATCAACCGTTTTCGATCATCGGGGAAATCCGATCGGCATATGGTATTCCATCCTCTCTGCCGTTACGGCGGTGAAGATGCAGGATGATCATAGCGTGATGATCTATACGCCCGATAGGGATACGTATCAAAAATACGAAGAAGGCGGCCAGTTCAGGCGATAGGCGCCGGTCAAAATAAAATTGTTTGAATGATGGTGATGCGTTTGCTCTGTTACAGTGTTTTTTTTCTCTTTGCAGGTTTTTCCTGTTTTTTCTTTAACTCAAGTTTTAGGATTTCATCCCTGACGTCGTTGGTCATGCCGATAAATTTTAACCCCACAATGTGGATGGGAGACGTGTGACTGCTTGCGCTGACGCGAACAACCTCGCCGTAAAGATAGAGAATCTTTGCCGGATAGGCCTGGAGGATCATTTTTATTTCCAGCATGTCTCCCGTCTGGAATGCCTCTTTTGTAATGAGGCTCATACCGCTGCCGCTGATGTTCACCAGTTCAAAGGCAACATATAGCGAAGACTCCGGTTTCTTTTCAGAAGTCAGGCTGATCAGGTAATCCAGTTTGGCGTTCAGCATGTGAAGCCAAAGATTCAGCTGTTCATCTTTGACGGGGAGGGGCAGGGATTTGCCGATGACGATAGCATCCCTTGACTCATGGCAATGCAAATCTTTACATTCATGTTCGGGAAGTCTGCGCACCTCATAGGGCAGTATTTTCGTCGTGCGCGGATAAGATCTCTTGTCGCCAATCATGGATTCTTCTCCTATCTTTCCAGCTTTTTAATCAATTCTTCCAGTGACGCATCTTCATCGATGGTCAGCATTTGCTCCATTTCATTGTAATGATAACCGGTATGGACGACGATGGATTCCTTTGCTGGTTTTGGCGGCAGCCTCTTCGGCGTGGCGGCTTCAAAAACGTCGTCATCCTCAACGAGAGGTGAAGCATAGATGCTGTCTTCCGATGTTTCCGGTGAAGGTTTGAATATGGCTGCGTAAGGCGTGAAGTTCTTACAAGTCTCCAGGTATTCATTTAAATAGCGTTCCGACGTGAACATGCCCTCGTTTTTCCCCATTTGTATGGCGCTGTTGATCTGGTTGAGTTTGTTTTCCCGGATGAGATTTTTTATGGAAGACGTTCCGCGCATAATCGTGAGGAGGGGGACGCGGTATCCCGTTTTTTCGAGGTGAACCAGTTGCTGCATGACGAGCCAGTTCAATGTCGAGGCAAGCTGATAGCGGATCTCATTCTGCGATTCTGCCGGAGCGGCGCTGCAGATGCGATAAATGGCTTCTTCGGGATTGGTGGCATGCATGGTCGCAATGACCAGATGGCCTGATTCGGCGGCGTTGAGCGTAAGCTCCATGGTTTCCGCATCCCTCATCTCGCCGACCACGATGACGTCCGGATTTTCTCTCAAGACATCGAGGATGCCCTGGGCGAATGAAGGCATGTGCGTCCCGAGTTCCCGTTGCTGAATAAAGGCCTTGTTGGATTGAAACCGGTACTCAACGGGATTTTCAAGGGTGATGATATGAGCGGAACGGGAGATGTTGATGTCGTTGATAATGGCCGTAATCGTCGCCGTCTTGCCGACGCCCGTCGCGCCGCATATCAGCACCAGCCCCGATTTCAGCCGGGATATTTCATGGAGGGAGGGGTGGAGATTGAGCTCTTCAATGGTCGGGATGTGTCCCGACAGGATGCGTATGGCAAGACTCAAACCTCTCATGGTTGTGAAAAAGTTTATTCTTAAACGGGCGTGGCTTATGGAGATGGAAAAGTCGAAGGATTTTCTTTCCCGGAGTGCTTCCAGTTGCCTTTTGTTAAGGAGCTGCCGGACTAATTCATCGACTTCCTGATGGGACCATTGTATGCCGTCGTGGAACTGAATCTTGCCTTGCCTGCGGGATACCATCGGATGTCCGCCGGTGATATAAATATCCGATACGTTATCCTTAATGGCGTTGCTGATTACCTTGGGCAGCTTGTTCATCATGACCTCCCGCGATCTGAGTCACTTGGTTGCAACCGGAGAATAACCTATATTACATTTGAATATTTATTCATAGTGTTTTTGAACAGACCGGGAAGCCATATCAATGTCCCTGCACTTATTTTCGGCTTAAAAAAGGAAATCGGGCAATACCGGCCTTTTGCAGGGCGTAGCAGGCGGACGTTTTCAAAACCCCCAACCCATAAACGGCGCCGCGGGTAAAATTTATCGACGATGCTTCATCAAAATACCGGGTAGGGCAGGTTACTTCCGCAATGTTGAATCCCGCAAAAAATATCTGTGCGATGATTTGATTGTCGAAGACAAAGTCATTGGAATTGGCATGATAGTTAATGCTGCGCAGCACGTCGGCGGAAAAAGCCCGATACCCTGTATGATATTCTGAAAGTTTCTGCCCCATCAGGATGTTCTGGATAAGCGTCAAAATCCGGTTGGCGATGTATTTATATTGCGGCATACCGCCCGCGAGGGCGCCTTTTCCCAGGATGCGCGAAGCAAAAACAACGGGATAAAGACCGGATGCAATGATATGCGCCATGGCGGGAATCAGCTTCGGCGTGTACTGATAATCGGGATGCAGCATGATCACAATGTCGGCGTTAAGCAACAGGGCCATGTCGTAACAGGTCTTCTGGTTTCCTCCGTAGCCCTTGTTTTGCTCATGGCTGATCACATGAATGATGCCCAGCTGCCGGGCAAGCATTGCCGTATCGTCCCCGCTTGCATCGTCAACGAGGATGACATCATCGACGATGTCAAAGGGAATTTCGGCGTAGGTCTTTTCGAGAGTTTTTTCAGCGTTAAAGGCTGGAAGGACAACGACAAGTTTTTGATTGTTGATCATGGCGCCCTCAATGACCCCTCCTTTATTTAGATAACTCGGCCATCTGCCGTGAGGATTTTTTTATATCATTTTTTTTGTCGGCCGGTTCTAAAAGCTCAGCATCGGCCCCAAAGGAACGCGGAAATAAACCGGGCCGGCCACCAAGCAAGCGGAAAAAGTGCCGGCGATGCACGGCGTCGGGTTGATTGAGAAGTTATGAATAATTATCATGCCGTTCTACGAATCATTTTCGTCAATCTGCAACAGCATATGTCCTTCAAATACCGTCAATATTTCAATGAGGTTTTCCCTAAGCCTGTAAACTATCCGATACTTCTTAAATATCAACTCTCTTATATTGGGATTGTGCAATTCTGGAACGGTCCGCCCCAATCGGGGTTGGCTGGACAGTGGCGCAGTATGTTCAATAAGTTGATTGATGAATTTTGATGCTCTCTCCGGTCTATCTTTCGAAATATAAGCATCAATTTCAGTTAATCGTTCGAGAGCTTCTTGTGTCCAAACTATTTTCATCCAGAATTATCTCTTATTCCTTGGATCACTTAATTTGGCTTTCATTTCTCCAGTAGAGTAAGTTCTTCCAGAATCGGCGTCGGATATACCTCTTTCAACGGAATCGAGAAAAGATTTCCTATATACTAAGTCGTCATATTCAGTTGGCGATAATAGGACGCCCGCCGGTTTGCCATTTTGCGTAATGATCAAAGGATGTCCTGTATTCTGGAGATTCTTGAACCGTTTCGAGATGCTTGTTTTAAATTCCCCAATGGGAACAATATCATTCGAAATCGAAATTGTCTTCATAATAAAGCTCCTAATATTGACTTATTTTATGGTCAATATATAGGTCGATATTATTTTAAAATCAAGGGCATTTTTTTCATAACATACGGTTCAGTGGGCGCCCGCTTTGTGGGCGATCGATTGCAGCCGATTGTTGGCATTATCATTACGACACCAATCCAGCAGCCTGAAGCTTCTGTTGAATCTCCAAGACTTTCTCCTCAACGTTATCTCGAAAGTGTATTCGAGAGATCCCGTCAATATCGGAATGAACCGCCATCCCTTCCTTCATGAGCAGACATGCGTGTTGAATGCCAAGACGACCAACGAACCAGCCCGCTTCAAAAATAACATTCGGCCGCGCCTGGGAATACTGTGAGCCTCCGCTGAGAATGTCATCGTCCGGAGTCATTAAGGCAAAACCCGTTGTTATATTTAATTTCCGAAGTATTAATGATTGATAATCGTCTAAAAATCGTCTAAAATACGTCTAAATATAATCAATGAAATAACATTAAATAACGATACCTTATGTTTAAACCAAAATACACCATATCCCATAAACTTTTAAGCAATATAAAACGGATAGCCGAAATTGTCACTGATCTCAACAGTCATAGTTTTCCTAAAGTGGCGCTTCATGAAATGGAACTGCGGGCTCGCGAGGTATCTGCCTATTCTTCAACCAGCATAGAAGGCAATCCTTTACCTCTTACGGACGTTAAAAGAATTCTTAAAAATAGACCCGAAACTATTCGCGATTCCGAAAAGGAAGTGTTGAATTATAACAAGGCTTTGCTGGAGTTGAACGAACTCATTAAAACAAAAAATGTTTTGCCGGATATTAAGCGGTTGGAAAAAATTCAGAACATAGTTACCGAAGGGCTGATTGAGAAGTATCGCCGGGGACATATACGAAAAGAACCGGTGTTTGTGAACGACCCCAGAACGGGCAAAACAATCTATTGGCCGCCGGAACATGAAGAAGTTGTTCCCATGCTTAAAGAATTGTTTTATTTCTTGAAAGAAAATGCTCATTCAATTGATCCCCTGATTCTGGCCGGAATTTTTCATAAACAATTTGTGATCATTCATCCTTTCATTGACGGAAATGGGCGCACAGCGCGATTAGCAACCAAAGTTCTTCTGGCTCGAATGGGTCTCAATACGTTTAATCTTTTCAGTTTTGAAAATTATTATAATCAAAATGTAACCCGCTATTTTCAAAAAGTCGGGCTCATGGGAAATTATTATGATCTCAAAGACCGCCTGGATTTTACTTTTTGGCTTGAATATTTTACAGATGGCATTATTGACGAATTATTGAGGGTCAAAAAAGAGCTGGAAAAAGAAACTGCAACCCCCGGTACAGTATTGAAAAATTATCATCAGAAAATAATCGACTTTATCAATGAAAAAGGATTTATTACCGATAAGGATTATGCTGAGCTGACTGACCGCGCCAAGCCAACCAGAAATTTGGATTTCAGGAAACTTATAGACTTGGGATTGATTGTTAAAGCCGGAAAAGGTAAAGCGACTTACTACAAGTTGAAGCAAAAGTAACACGTCATTGTTACATTCGGTAAACAGCTTTTGATGACTTAGATTATATACGGGGCCGGTCTTCGTCACAGGGAACTGACTCACCTGCGTGTAAAAGATATCGATTTCGGAACGGGCCTGATTTTTGTTCAGGCGGCGAAAGGCGACAAGGATCGTTCGACGATCTTGCCGCAATCAGTCCAGGCGCCTCTTCAAAAGCATTTGAAGGAAATTGAGGTGCTGCATGATCAGGATCTTAAAGATGGTTTTGGAGAAGTTTATCTTCCGGACGCTCTCGCCAAAAAGTATCCGAAGTATCAAAAGGCATGGGCCTGGCAGTATGTATTCCCTGCGCCGAAACTTTCTGTTGATCCGAGAAGCGACGCTGTCCGGCGTCATCATATCGATGAGAGAAACATTCAAAAAGCAGTGACAGAAGCCTCAAGGAAAGCGGGCATTGCAAAGCAGGCAACCGTTCATACCTTGCGGCACAGTTTTGCCACCCATCTCCTCATGAAAGGGGTCAACATTCGCGAGATACAGGAACTCTTGGGGCATCAGCATGTCGAAACTACAATGATTTATACCCACGTCATGCGAGACATGTCATCAGCGCCGCAAAGCCCGCTGGATGCCCTCCTGAGCGAGGATAAGAAGCCGGGTAAACCTGCAAAGGACGATGCTATTTTATAAAGTTTGAAAAGAAGGATGGGGACATAAATATGATGACTGGATGTCGTACGTGCCAATTTCCACCCCTTGCTCTCAAGAATTTGGCACATCCGTTTTCCACTGATGGTTTTCATATTAGACGGCTAGTTCCATGACGGTATCACGGCCATCGAGTCGCACAGCTTTCATGTCAATACTAAGGCATCCTTCTATGGCGTCATAGAGGTTTTCGATGAGTTCTTTCATCGAGTCGCCTTGGCTCATGCACCCTGGAACAGCAGGAACCTCGGCCCAGAATCCTCCTTCTTCTGCCTCGTGGATGATTATCTTCAGTTTCATATTTTGTCCTCCGGACATTTACACGTACAGGTTACGGACTGTGATATTTGCGACGGTAAATTAATATAATAATATTAAATGAAATACAATCATTATTCCTGGTGGTTATACGGATATTATCTTTGTCGTCATCCCCGGAATTCCGGGCGGAATTCCGGGGCCATGACGCTTAAATATTTATCCAGAATGTTTCGTTATTTGTATTATTAAGTTGACCCGTTCGGAATGCTGCTGCGCCAATTTCCTGGGGCTTTAAGAAGTTACTTCAAATGTCCGGAAGTCACCTGTTTCACTGTGTGAGCTGAATCGTGAATGTCAAAGATGACGGTCTCGTAAAAAGTCGAATTCTGTCATTTCGAGGAGTCCCGCTGAAGCGGGACGACGAGAAATCTTTAATGATTTTAGGATTTTTCCCCCGCAAAGTGCGGGGTCGAAATGACATGAGCGGTTCGTTGCGCACTTTTTACGAGGTCGTCAAAGATAGAAATGTCACTTTCCCTTACTGTAAAAGAGGTATCTGTTGAGTGCCATGGCATCGTAGAAAGTTTTGATTTCCTTTGAGACACAACAAAACACTATCAACTTTCGGGTATGCCTCTGCATGGGCGCGAAATAATCAATAAAAACAAAGCGTGTGGTTCTGGACGCCAACGGCATTGTATCCGCGCTTCTGTTCTCTAAAGGCAGTCTTATCCGGCTGAGAGATGCCTGGATGCGTCAATGTTTTTCCTCTTCTATTCCCGTCGATACCTGCTATGCAAGCTCTTATCGCCCCTCCTGGATGATTCTCAGGTTTCTTTTTGCGTCTTCGTAATCCGGGTTGATCTTTAACGCCTGCTTCAGATGGGCGATGGCTTCTTCGGTCTGCCCTTTCTGGGCCAGGATGACGGCCAGGCTGTTATGGGCCTTGGCGAACTTCGGATTTATCCGTAAGGCTTCACGGAAATGTTCGGTTGCCTCGTCGGTGCGGCCTTTGTAAGCCAGGGCGACGCCGAGACTGTTCCGGGCCTCCGCAATATTCGGATTGATTTTCAATGCCTCGCGAAAGTGGTAAATGGCCTGATCGAGATTCTGTTTCTTGGCTGAGATGAGCCCCAAAGAAAAATGCGCCTCTGCTATGCGGGGATTTATTTTTAAGGCTTCGGTAAAATGGGCGGCGGCGCCGTCCGGATTGCCTTTTTGCAGCAAGGCGATGGCCAAACGCATTTGACCGTCCGCCGTGCCCGCCTCCACGACCTGGGGGGCAGCGGTTTTCGTCCCTGTTTCCAGCACTTTCTTCCGTCTTTCCAGGGTCATTTTCAGGTTTACCTGGGCTTCCTCATAGTCCGGCTTGATTCTCAGGGCTTCGCGCCAATGGTCGATGGCCTTATCGACTTCTCCAATGGAAGCAAGAGCAATAGCGATGTTATTGTGGCCGGCGGCTTTCTCCGGCTCGATTTTCAGAACTTCGGCATACTGAACGACGGCCTCCGGCATTTTCCCCTGTCTGGCCAGGGCATTGGCATAATTATACCGGCTGTCCACATCATCGGGTTTTATCCGGAGGGCCTCCTGATAATGGATGACGGCTTCCGCCAAATTTCCCTGCTCCGCCAGGGACGCCCCCATATTGCTGTGAATCACATAGTTGTTTTTTGTGACTGCCAGGGCGCGGCTGAACAGGGTGATACTGTTTTGCCAATGGGCAAGTTGCAGCCATGAGACGACCGAAAAAGCGGCGATGGCGATGCCGGCCAGAACCGCCAAAACCGCCGATCGGTAAGGCCGGTTTTTCATGAGATCAGGTACGCCCCAGGCAATGATGATGAATAGGCCGATAATGGGCACGTATGTGTACCGGTCGGCATGGGACTGGGCGCCGACCTGGACGATGCCGAT
>JAFGHS010000002.1 GCA_016930075.1 Deltaproteobacteria bacterium | reverse complement strand
TAACGAGTTTGAGCGTCTGGGCTCGTCCCATACCATCAAAGTCGATGTGCGGATCGTGGCGACGACCAATCGAGACCTCGAGGAAGAGGTCCGCAAGGGCCGGTTCCGGCAGGACCTTTACTATCGGCTTAACGTCTTTCCCATCACCGTCCCCCCGCTGCGGCAGCGCGCAGTTGACATCCCGCTGATGGTCGAGGCCTTCGTAGAGCGATACGCCCGAAAATTCAGAAAAGTGATTACGTCCATTCCCAGGGAGACGATGAAAAAGCTGCAGGATTACCCCTGGTCCGGGAACTGGAAAGCGTCATTGAACGGGCTGTAATATTGTGCCCCGGGCCGGGTTTGCTGCTGGCAGACAAACTGGAGAATTTTCCCAACCAAGTATCATCAACCATGAGAACCCTGGAAGAGGCCGAGCGAAATCAGATTGTTAAAATCCTTTCCGAGACCCGCTGGCGCATCGAAGGCAAGGACGGGGCCGCCGCAATCCTGGGTATTCACCCGAGTACCCTGAGAGCGAGGATGCACAAGCTCGAGATCGTCCGGCCGGATACAAAAGAGCCCGATTAGGCTGCCCGCCTCACTTCGTAGTATCCCTCAATATATTGAGGTTCCACCAAATATTGAGGGCAACCCGATCGTTTTTTACCTAGCTTCTGTTCGTTTCTATCAGTCTAACCACCTGTTAATTCAACACTTATGATTTTCTTTGGCTTATTGGCAGGCTCCTTGCAGTTCCAGTTAGCATGATTCTAGTTATCACACGAATGAAGGTTATTCCCGATAAGCGCAAAGAGCTGTCGCAAGCGATGATTTCCCTGGTCGATGCCATGAGGATGAAGGCGGGATGCGGGCGCTTCGAATTTTGCCAAAATGTTGAGAAAGAAAATGAATTCTGTCTTCTGGAGGAATGGGATGCCCAGGATAACCTTATAGCCCACCTGAAGTCGGAGCATTTCAGGATAATCCGGGGGGCGATGAACCTTCTCGAAGAGCCCTATGAAAGAATGTTTCACACCGTCTTTCACCCGGCGGGAATGGAGGAGATTGGACGAATTCTGTCGAGAGATAAAAGGTCTCGCAATAAACGAATTCACAATCACATTTACAGAGAGGAGTCATCTCTATGAAAAAAAGAAGCTTTGTTCTCCACTTTTTAGTGCTGCTTATGCTGATCGTCACCTTTTCGGCCTGTGCATCGACACAAAAACAGTCAAGTACGGGTGAATACATTGACGATTCGGTCATTACGACCAAGGTAAAAACCCTGATTGCGCAAGATGATTTTCTCAAGTCATTCCAGATCAGTGTGGAAACCTACAAAGGTGTTGTTCAACTGAGCGGCTTTGTTGATTCTCAACAGACAATCGAGATAGCGGATCAAACCGCAAGAAGTGTCAAGGGTGTCAGATCCGTTAAGAACAGCCTGATCGTGAGATAGGCGCAAGCTATCCTCGCCGCACCGGTGAAGCGCGGATTTTATTTAATGAAGTTTTGTCTTGAAGAAAAAGATTGAAACAAAAAAGGAGAATCGATTATGAAAAAATTTAAGGATTGGAAAAGTTATTATGCGTTTATCTTACTGCTGTGTGGTTTTTTAATAATCACAGGATGCAGCGGTGGAGATGGCGGAGGCGGAACCTGGAAGAAACCAGAACCCATAGACGCGGTGAGTTCTACCAAACCTGTTGATGGAGAAACAGGTGTGCCGGTCGGCAATAAACTCACCGTAACCTTCTCTGAGGAGATGGATCCCGCAACGATCAACACGACAACATTTACCTTAAAGGAGGGAACAACGGCTGTTTCAGGCACGGTGGCCTACAGTGGCGTCACTGCGGTTTTTACACCGACCAGCGATCTCAAGGCCAGCACCAAGTATACCGCCACGATTACCACCGGGGCCAAGAATCTGGCCGGTAACCCACTGGCAAATGACTATGTCTGGAGCTTTACAACTGGTGCAACCAAAGACACCACCGCGCCCCTCGTGAGTTCCACAGACCCCTCAAATCTCGAAACAGGTATAGCGCTCAACAGGAGTGTCGCCGCAACCTTTGATGAGGAGATGGACCCGTTGACGATCACCACAACGACATTTACCTTAGACCAGGGGGGAGTGGCTGTCGCAGGCGCGGTGAGTTATGCCGGCCTGGTCGCTACCTTCAACCCGACCAGCGATCTTACTGCCCTGACTACCTATACCGCCACGATCACCACCGGGGCCAAGGACCTGGGCGGTAACGCGCTGGCAGCCAACAAAGTATGGACCTTTACCACAGGTACGACGGCAGACACCACCGCGCCCACCGTGACGAGCACAGACCCTGTCGATACTGCAGCAGGTGTGATTGTCAGTAAGAACGTCAAAGCAACCTTCAGCGAGGCGATGGACCCGTTGACGATCACCAAGGCAACATTTACCTTAGACCAGGGGGGGGTGGCTGTCGCAGGCGCGGTGAGTTATGCCGGCCTTGTTGCAACCTTCAACCCGACCAGCGATCTCACGGCCGGCACCACCTATACCGCCACGATCACCACCGGGGCCAAGGATCTGGCAGGTAACGCGCTGGCAGCCAAAAAAGTATGGACCTTTACAACAGTTGCCGCGCTACCGCTCGGACCGGCGGCAGTAGACCTTGGAACGGCCGCAGATTTTGCCATTCTGGCAAAATCAGGAATCACCACCACGGGAGTCACCTTGATTACCGGCGATATCGGAGTGAGTCCCATCGATTCGACGGCTATGACTGGATTTGGGGAAGCAATGGATGCCTCGGGTCAATTTTCAACATCGCCTCTCGTGGTCGGAAAGCTATACGCGTCCGACTATGGGGTTCCAACACCGGCGAAGATGACCGCGGCGATCAGCGACCTGCATACCGCATACCTCGATGCCGCCGGACGGACAACGCCTGATGGTGTTGACTTGTACGCCGGACTTCTTGAGACGCGGACATTCCCTCCCGGCCTCTACAAATATAACACCGGTATTTCAATAGCTGCCGCCGGCACGGTTACTCTCAACGGCGGCCCAAATGACGTATGGATCTTCCAGATAGCAGGAGACATCACCGTGAACCCCGGTGCCGGTGTTGCTCTGACCGGCGGAGCGGTGGCCGAGAACGTCTTCTGGCAGGCCGGCGGCCTTACGGGAGTGACTTTCGACACGACGTCTACCTTCAAGGGTATTATAATGGCGGCAAAAGGTATTGAATTCAGAAATGGAGCAACACTGGTGAACGGCAGGGCGCTGGCAGAGACCAATGTTACCTTAATTGGCAACACCATTACTGAACCGTAAAGCGCGGGGATTTTTACTTACAAGCAGGCACAAAGGGAAGACAGTTTTTATAATTCAGACTGTCTCCCTTTTGCCTCTTTTCAGCGCCTCGTTTTTTTGGAACAGAGATATTCCGGTGTCTTTTTTAAAAGACCCGGAAATAACACAAAAACAAAACAGAACATAATACAGGAGGACACTCGATGAGAATACTATATCGAACAACACTGATAGTAATTTCCCTTGTTTTTCTGATCCCTTTATCTGCCCGTTCCGAGATACGGGCAGGGAGCTTTGAAGTGAGTCCGTTCGCGGGTTACAATTTTTTCGAAAGCAGGCAAAACCTGGAAGACAGTTTCGTATTCGGCGGTCGGTTTGGCTATAATTTTACGAAGAATTTCGGTGCTGAAATCGCCGGCGAATATATCAGGAGCGGTGTTGACGACAAAGCCGAACCGTGGACCAAGGAAGGACAGTTCACCAGTCCCATTGATAACGTGGATATTATCTTGTACCATCTCGATCTCCTTTATCATTTTATGCCCGAAGAAAAATTTAACCCCTTCATCGTCGCCGGTTACGGATTCGCCAACTATGATCCAGAAAAGATCAATGACCATGACATGGCTTTCGTTAGTTTTGGTTTGGGTGCAAAATACTGGCTTTCGGACAATTTCGCGTTAAGACTCGATCTCAGAGATAATATGGTTTTCGATGAGACCATACACAATCTTGAAGCTACCGTGGGAATCGTTTTTGCGTTCGGTGGCAAGAAAAAGCCCGCGCCGACGCCGACCCCTGTCGCGAGGTATGAACCAAAACCTGCGCCAAAGGCCGAGGCGCCGATAATTATCCTTGCGTCTGAGCCGGTGGTTGAGGAGAAGGTAGCTGCCGTCATTTCTGAGCCGAAGACCAAAGCACCGGTAGTTATCCTTGCCTTTGAGGACGTGCATTTCGATTTTGACAAGTCGACCCTGACAAAAGATGCGCAGGCGATACTGAAAAAAAGCATCCGGCGCCTGAAAGACAACCCTAAAGCCAAGGTCCGTATTGCAGGATATACCTCTGCTTCCGGCACGAAAGAATACAACCAGGAGTTGAGTGAAAGAAGAGCAAAGGCTGTCTATGACTACCTTACGTCAGAAGGACTCATTCCGGCAGAGCGGCTCACCCGGATCGGATATGGTCAGACGCGGCCGGCAATGTATGAACCGATCCCGGAAAATGTATACTCAAAGGCGGCAAAGGCTAACATGCGGGTCCTTTTTGAAGTAATCGAGCAATAAGTACGCGCGAGGTCAAGAGCCCGGGACGTTTTTAATGAATCCGCACCATTGCTTTTGAAACAACATAGCTTTGATGGGGCAAGCAAGGGGAGGCAATCATGAAACAATTACTCGGGCGGCGACTTGTCTCCGTTCCCGGTGCCCGGCGAATAGGCAGCCTGCCGCCGGCAGCGCCGGGAATGATGACTACACTGAACCGTACCTTCGGGCATTCCAGGTTTCTGGTCATGCTGAACGTAGCCGTGTGGATTTTACTCCTCTTTGCCGTCCTGTTTTTTCTGAGAGACATCATAACCTCAATCGATACAAAAGGCGTTAAACCGAGCTATTCGACCCACGCCGGGGGGACACAGCTAAGGGAAAGGAGAAATTTGCAGGCCTACGACATCATTCTCCGGAACCAGCCTTTTGGGTTACCGGCCGGTCAAGTACAATCGCTCGCCTCCACCGTGAAAACAACGCCCCCCCCATCGGACTTGAAACTGATCGGTACGATCGTCGGATCACCGGCTAACAGTTATGCCATAGTTGCCACGAAGGACGGCAAACAGGAGATGTTTAAGAAGGACGAATCCGTCTTCGGGACAGGAGTGCTCGCAATAATCGAATTTTACAAGATTTTTATAGGGCAGAACAATCAAATGACCGAGGTCTCCATGGCCGATGTGTTTATGACCATTGATCCAGTCCCCACTCCGGAGGGGCGTGAAGCTCCCCAATTTGTTAAAACTATCGGAGAAGGCTTGTACAACATCGAACAGAAAGCCCTTCAGCGGGTCCTGGATAACTCCAATCAGATTATGACAGACGCGCTGCTCTCGCCGCATATTGTCGGCAATAAACAGGAAGGCTTTGTTCTGAAGCAAATAAAGAAAAACGGCCTTTACGATAACTTGGGTCTGAAAACCGGGGATGTCCTTTTAGGGATCAATAATTATAATATCATGAATCCCGTGAATGTCCTCCAGGCCTTTACCGCCCTGAGGGGGATGGATCGGATTCAGCTCTATATTATCAGGGGTGGTGACAAGATGACGTTGACCTATCAAATCATGTAAGGAGAGTCCGGAGCGAATGCGTAAGAGAACAGTGAAAATTTCCTTAGTACTGATCGCCCTCATGATGGCGCTGCTTATGTCGTCCCATGCCTTCGGAGTATTAGAACAGGACGAAAAGGTGACCTTTAACTTCGCGGACGTTGATCTGCAGGTCATCGCACGGTTTGTGAGCGAAATTACCGGGAAGAATTTCATCTTTGATGAGAGGGTTAAGGGAAAGATTACGATCATCGCTCCCTCACAGATAAGTGTTTCCGAAGCATTCAACCTCTTTACCTCCATATTGGAGCTCAAGGGTTTTACCGTTATTCCTTCAGGAGTCAATGCCTACAAGATTATCCC
>JAFGHS010000114.1 GCA_016930075.1 Deltaproteobacteria bacterium | reverse complement strand
CGTTACAGGCCCCAAAGATACGACGAGATCGACATCGCCGTCGCCGTCCACATCTCCCGTGGAGACGTATGCGCCTCTGCCCTGGCCGCCTCCGATTTTTTCAAGAAACGATCCGCGCGCACCGCTGATCGCCCTGTAGGTCGAAGTTAAGTTGACTGTTCTTCCGTCAATTTCATTGATCTCAGGATTGATATTTTTCCAGTTTATGTACGTTTCCCCGCCAAATCCTTGTGCAACGATTATGGCTTCAATGGAGGATTGATCTATGGAAGAGGTTGGGGTTGACGTCGGCGTCGGCGTAAGCGTCGGCGTTGGCGAAGGCGCCGGTGTTTCTTTATCCTGGAGGGGGGTGTAGGGAGACTGGGCGATCAAATCCCAGCCGAAATCCACCGGCGTCAAGGGCGTTCCATCATCCTGCAAAGGAACATATTCCCAATGCACTTTTTCGTAAAGGAATCCGAATTGCTCCTCCACAATCGATCCGTTGAAATTGGTTTTCGCTTTTGTCACGACTACGTTTTCAAACGTGATGCGCTCCCATATTTGCGGATTTCCCAAATGCGAATTGAATTCAATGATGACTTGAGAAATGACGTCGCCCTTCAGGCACGCCTCCGCCAATTTTGGGCTGGCCTTGTCGATCTTTTTGCTGAACAGAAAATCGTCGCAAACAAGTTCCCCGACCTGCGAGGTTAAGCCGTTCGATAGAATGGACCGGATGGATTGACTCACGGATAGAATGTCGATCCATCCTTTGTGATTTTTGTCCATACATTCTCCTTCGATTCCATCGAACTTGATGAAAGCGGCGGAAAACGAGTCGTTTGCATAACTCAGCAATACGACAAGAACAAAAGCGAAAAGTCGAATGGTTTTTATTCGCATCAATCGCCTCTGCATGTTATGAATCTCCTACTTCGATCTTCCATTGGTATCCGCTGCCTAAATAGCTATCGCTTTGTAGATCTGGCGTTTGATAGACCGCTATGATTTCCTCGAAATGTAAGGAAACTTGCTCTATAGGTTTTTCGTAACTTTGCCCCGAGCCGCTGATGCTATAACGGGACACCATAACATTTTTCAGTACATAGGAATAATACATTTCATAGGTATACGTATTATCCGTATTTGAAGCAAGGATGACGACTTCAATCCTTACAAAGGGAATGATCACGCCCTTGAGACATGCCTCCGCCAGTTTGGGGCTGGCTTTATCCAACTCTTTCACCACGACAATATCCCCGACAGTCGCAGTCTCGAGCGTTGTAAGACGAGATGTTGAAGACTCTATCGAATGTTGAATTTTATGCTCGAAACTTATAATATCACACCATTTATAATGTTGAGCGTTCTCTGATTCACCTTCAATGTCTTCAAACTGGATAAAGGCCTCGCCCTGCACCTCGAAAGCCATAAAAGCGCAAAACGCCATACACACGACAAAGAGGCCGGCTTGTATTTTTCGATTTGGATTTCCGATCATAATTATGTACCTCGACATGTAATATCTACTAAGAGACTGAACGCAAACGGCGTATGGAATAGTTTTTCATTCGCGTTCATGCTCTTTGCATGTTACGAATCTCTTAATTCGACCTTCCATTCGTATCCGATTTCAAAATGTAATCCGCTTTGTGGATCCGGTGTCAGAAGGTAGGTCACTCTGATTTCATCGAAATGTAAGGAAAGTTGCTCAATAGGCCTTTCATTACTTTGCCCCGAACCGCTGATGGTATAACTGATCACCGTAACATTTTTCAGTTCATAGGTATAATATGTAAGCCTATCCGGATTTGAAGCGGGGAAGATGACTTCAATCTCTACAAAGGGAATGGCCGCGCCCTTGAGACATGCTTCCGCCAGTTGGGGGCTGGCGTTATCCAGTTCCTTCACCACGACAATTTCCCCGACAGTCACAGTTTCGCGCGCTGGAAGATTGTTCGTTGAAGACTCCGTCGAACGTTGAATTTCATGCTCGAAACTTATGATCTCACACCATTCATCATGACCAGTAGCCTCTGATTCTCCTTTGATGTCGCCAAACTTAATATAGGCCTCGCCCCGCGCCTCGAAGGCCATAGAAGCGCAAAACGACAAGCACAAGACAAACAGGCCGGCTCGCATCACTCGATTTGGATTCCCGATCATAATCATACACCTCGCTTTGTAATATTTATTCTTGCCCTATTTTCTTCTCATCGCATGCTAAAGACAATAGGTTTTTTAGGATTCATTACCTGCAGAGAATGATTAGAGCAGAGAGGCAAAGTAACAGAATGAAACAAGATATGACTTTTACTCAAGAATCAGCCCATTGAATATCAATGACAAAAGAGTGATAAATGGCATCATCCATTCATTTTTTGGCAACTATTCATCAATTCAGTGAAAGCATTGCTTTTGAAGACTGTAGTGCGGTTTTCGATTCGCTTCTTTTCCATTGTTTCGACAAATCTCCAGTTCGGTTTCCAATTGAAAAACCCAATCATGGAGAAATTGAATCTTTATTTCAAGATTATTTTCCTCGCTAGCAAGATAATGCCTAATGCGAACCGTACCTACTATTTGTTCTGACGAGAGAAAAGCCTTCAAGATCAATGAAATCAAGACTAGAATTTTACAATAGTGATTCTAATTCTGTTACGATTTCCGAAATCCGGTTCGAACCATCCTTCGTAGCCTTGATTAATTTGGCGCTAACATCTTGGACGTATTCTAACTCGGCTCTTGATAAAGGTTTTTTTCAGATTCACTGGTTTTCTTTTGGACGGTCGATATGAAGTGAAACGCGTTGGCGAGATCTTTTTTCAATGGCTTTTTGACCTTACCCCCCTGCGATTCTGTTGGCCGTGGAAGTGGTTTGAATATTCGCGTCTTTAGTTATTCAGACAATTTTTTCCATGCCTTCATTGACTTCGTCAAGTTCTTCCGGTCATCACCTTTGACATTATAACACTGCAGCCCGACAGGGCCTGTGTAGCCAATCTCATCCAGAATTTTCATGATTTTACCTATTTCGAATGAGCCATCGCCCAAGGGCTGAATCAGCCTATCCCAATCCATACTTTGCGTGTCGCCCGAATCGGCTCCATTGATAGATACAAGACGAAGATAGGGCGCGGATGCTTTGAGTGTAGTTTCCAAATTTTTCTCGTCATCTGTTTTAAGAAAATGACAAAGATTGAAGGACATATAAACGTTTGAACGATTAACTTTTTTGGTGAGACGTATTGCATCCTGAACCGTCGCAATATAAAAGCCAGCATGCGGATACAGCACAACATCAAGTCCTGACTGGTCTGCTAAATCCGCGACCTGATTGATTACTTTTACAGCGGATTCATCATTTGGATCTGGGCCTTTTATCACACAGAGCCAGACGATCGTTTGGTGCTTCTTCATGGCTTCCAAGTCTTCAATGAGACGCTGGTCAAAGGTGGGATTGTTTGCATCTACCGTCGCGCTGATGTACGAGCAGTACATTCTCAATCCGTAACTGTTCAGGGCTTCGATCATCTTCCCTGCTTCAGCCCCACCTCGCCAGGCAATTCCATCATAACCAAGTTCTTTGAGTAAATTGGCTTTCTCATCAAAACTTTTTATCTGTTGTAATCCATTATCGAAGGCAAAAAATTCTCTTGGTTTTGCTGCCTCGTTTGCGCCGCTGACGTATTGTGATGACGCACCGATAACCGCAATAGAAAGTATCAGGAATATGATGGCGTTTTTTTTCATTGCCGAATCTCCGCTATGCTTTGATATCAAGTCCCCAAGGCTTTCTGTAGGTTCTGGTCAAGTGTTTGTTCGCCTCTTCATCGTCGAAACGTTCCTTGTCCGGATCCCATATTAGTTTTTTACCCCTTTTTATAGCGATATGAGCGATCTGACCGATCGAACACGTGCGGTGGCCCACTTCCGCATCCGCCATAGATTCTTCGGGGACATTGTTCTTGATACAGTAGACTCGACAGTCAAAAGTTCATTTTAACCGATCTCGCAAAGAATATCAGGATTTGTAATCTTATTTTGTTTTAGCCGAATTAAATGCGT
>JAFGHS010000113.1 GCA_016930075.1 Deltaproteobacteria bacterium | reverse complement strand
TTACAGATGATACATTAATTTATTTTTCAAAACCCTTTAGCCGTTTTAATATTGATATAAATAAAGTGAAAAAATATTTATTTGGGGGAACATTAATATTTATCATTTTTTCCGTACTTGGTGAGCAGTATCAACGAAAACAATGGACAATATGGTGTGAGACAATCATTTTGTTAATAATAAATAACTTGCTGCTGAGTAAATACGGTAGGGTCCTTTTTGAGGATATCTACAAAAAACATAGATTTATAAGGCCCGATAATCCATATCTCCCCTCAGTTAAAAGCAGGAAAACAGTCATTCTATTTCTTCTCTGCTTTGCATTTGCCATCGGATTAGTACTGGCGCTGTAAGGGGACCAAGGGGGACGGTTGGCGGGACCGGGGGACGCCCTTAAGTTGTTAGGGGTGCTGACCTCTGACCTGGGGTCGGACCAAACCAAGTAGCTGTAATTATGGAGATTAGCCTAAATAAATGACTGTTTTTAGGGCTTAAACGGCCCTTTTTGAGGCCAAAAATACCTGTTTAAGAAACAAGGGTGCGAATTGGGCAGATTGATCCACCAGATGGAATTACAGATCGAGCAAACACTTCACGGGGTGTGTCGGGGTACATTCGGGGGATAAATTCCGGGGCAATAACAATTAATTAATTGCAGCAAGTTCTAAGCGAAGAAAATGTAAAAGAATTATTTTTTTGAAGGAAACAAAGAAGAAAAGAGAACGGTTCTATATATTAACTGATCTTTGCCAAGCCTTGCCGTTCCTGCATTTCAGCGGTAGAAGATTTTATCTTTAGCCGCTTTTTGTTTTATAGAAAAGAAGGCCCTGGGCCGGACAGGGGGACCGGGGGAGACGCCCGTTATTTTCTCTTGCCTTGAGACATCCCAAAGGGTATGATTGCCCATAATCCGGATTTCCGGAAATCATGTTTTTGGAGAAAGCCATGCAATTAGTTAAATTAGGGAAGAAAGGACAGGTTTCATTACCCAAGGCTATTCTGCAAAAAGTGGGTATCAGCGGCGAAACACCGCTTTTGGTTGATGCCACGGATGACGGGGCTATCGTCCTGAGACGGGCGGGTGTCTATCCCATCGAAATCTATAGTGACGAACGGATTACTTCCTTCTTGGCGGAAGACAAGATGACGCCGGAGCAGTCAGTTAATCTCAATAAAGCCCTGAAGAAATGAAACTTTTTTTCGATGCCAATGTTATTTTTACAGCCGCTTACAGCGCTCATGGCCTGTCAAGGGGATTGTTTCAGTTGGCTGTAGCAGGGAAATGCGTTCTCTACACATCCGCCTTTGCCCATGAAGAGGCGGTTAGGAATATTCAGAAAAAAGCGGCGGATAAACTCACGGAATTAGCTACTTTGATGCAACCTGTGGAGATCCTTCCGGAACCGCATCCCCACTGGATCATCCGGGCGGAGCGGCTACCCCTGGCCGGAAAGGATGCCCCCGTCCTGGCCGCGGCTCTCCAGGGGACTGTCGATATTTTCGTCACCGGCGACCGTCGCGATTTCGGCCATCTGTTCGGGAAGGTATTAGAAGGGGTGAAAATTTTGTCACCGGCAGATGCCTTTGAGGTGATCGTTCGATGATAACGGCTGATGCCAAAGTTCACGGGGGGAGAGGTAAGCATCACCGTCCAAAAGGGTGAGAAGCTTATTCGAGATGAGGGATCGGTGCTCTTGAGGAATGTCTAAATATAAAGATGTAAAGGGCATCTCCCTCTTTCTAACGGGGAGGATTTATGGCCAATAAAAATCGAATTTTTGTCATCGCCCTAGTAATGTTTTTCTTGGTTATTATGGGCGGCCTGAAAACAGAGGCGCATGCTGAGCATTGGTACAAGTGGGATTACAGCAGCAATGAATACTGGATGACCAATAACTGGACCTGGCTATCGATGCAAGATCTTCGCTATCTGGTGCTGCCCGGGTCACATGACGCCGGCATGTCGGAGACGCACTATTGCGCTGAACTGTCTCCCGGGCTAACGTTTACAAAAGAGTCCCATACACGCACCCAGGTTCTTAACATTGCCGAACAACTCAAGCAGGGAATTCGCTTTTTTGATCTTCGTCCTGCGTACGAGAGAGATCGCAACAGACTTTGGATGGCACATGCCAGTCAGCTTATCGGTGAATATGGGATAGTAATCAATGGGGGCTGCGCAGGAGAGCTGTTTGATACTGTCATGAACGCAGTGATTAATTTCGCGGTAGATCACCCACGAGAGCTGATTGTTCTCAAGTTCGGCCACTACTGGACATTTGAAGGTTCACCCAATAAGTGGGAAGACCCTGTCTATAAGTACGCAAATTATTATCAATTTTTAACGGATATAATCTTTACAAAGATCTATTGGTTCGAAAATCCAACAGGACGATTGAGAGATCACCTGATCGGCTGCAGCTCGTCTGATTGCAGCAGGGAGCTCTTGACAAAAAATCTCAGAGAACTGATGGCAAACGGAAAGAATGTGATTATGCTGCTTGAAAGGGCCAAGGACAGTGGTTTTCATTATCCTTCTTACGGCGTTCTGGATGCTAAAGATCTGCCCATCTATGATGAGTATTCAGATACGGAATATGTAGATCGCATGGCTGAGGATCAGATAAAAAAACTGCGCAGCTTTAACCCTTCTGCCGGGTTGTTTCTTCTCTCCTGGACGCTGACACAATCAAGCGACGAGGCGATGGCCTGTGCAGCACCGCTGTTTTTCAACGGCTGCACCTCTGTGCTGGAGTTTGCACAAAGGGCGAACGACAATTTTGAGCGGCTGTTTTTGTCACGTTGGTGCGAATTAATAAAAAGCGGCTACTTTTTACCAAGCATCATATTGTTCGACTGGGCTGATGCCGATAAAACCAGATGGACTCAGAAAGTCCACACGCTGTACAAGGGCATAGAAAGTTGTCCATAGGGAAAGGGGCTGATTATGAATGTCAACAACAGACCTGTTTCAATCCTGTTGCAGAAAATTATGAAAACGCACATGTCTATATTCATTGCGATACCGCTCCTTCTTGCCTCCCTGTGGCTGGCATCCTGTTCCTCTTCATCCGCCCCGGTCAATAAAACAGTCACCGTCGGTAATCAGGTCTGGATGAGACATAATCTTGATGTTTCGGTCTTCCGGAACGGAGACCCGATACCAAAGGCAAACTCGGAAGCGGAGTGGGATAAAGCGATTGCAGAACGAACGCCGACCTGGTGTTACTACAATTATGATTCTGCGAACGGTGCAAAATACGGGAAGCTGTACAACTGGTATGCGGTCAATGATCCCCGCGGTCTGGCGCCAAAGGGGTGGCATATTCCGAGCAATGCGGAGTGGGACCAGTTGGCCGGCTTTCTCGGCGGAGAAAGTACGGCCGGAACCAAAATGAAAAGCAACTCGGGTTGGGGTAACAACGGAAATGGCACCGATGAATTCGGCCTTTCATTTCTTCCGGGCGGGTACTATGATGACGACAATTCATTCGATTTAATAGGCTTCTATGGCACCTGGTGGAGTTCTACGAAAAAAGATGAGACAAATGCCTGGTTCCGGCTGCTCGCTTTTGACAGAACGAATCTGTACAAAAACTACCACGACATGCACGACGTTATGTCGGTCCGCTGCATCAAGGATTGATCCGGAGTAAATGGAGGAAATTCGGGGGGACATAACAATGAAAGCGAGGCAAAGACGTTGTAAAAAGCAATCATTATAAGCTTATGGAGTAATAACTTAACAACTTAAGGGCGTCCCCCACATGAAAATCCTTATATGGCTTCTGCCGCTCGCATATCTCGCCGGGAGCGTCAATTTTTCCATCATACTGTTTAAACTGACCGGCAAGGGCGACCCCCGGAACAGCTTCAGCGGAAACGCCGGAACGGCAAACGTCGTCAGACAATCGGGCTACGCCTGGGGCGTCCTCATCCTGATCCTCGACATGGGCCGGGCTGCCCTCATCGCCATTCTTGCGGAAATGCTCCTCCGGGACGGTCTGTGCGTCTGGGTCGGATTTTTTCTGCTCCTCGGCAACCGCTACCCCGTATTCCACGGTTTCAAGGGCGGCAAAGGGGTGGCGACTTACCTCGGATTCACCGCCGCCGTGGCGCCCGTCTTCGCCGCCGCCTCATGCCTTGCATGGGTTTTGGTCTATGCCGCCTTTCGGATTACCTTTATCGGCTCCTTTTTTATGATCGCCGTTATGGGATTCGGCATCATGCGGCATTATGACTGGACAGCCGTTGCCGTTACCGGCACAGTCGCCTGTCTGTCACTCATCGTCCATGCCCATCGATCGAACATTACAGGCCTTCTGTCCAAACAAAAAAATGCATGATAATGTCGGGGCAAACTTGACAAAAAAGATTTTACCGTGTTAGATCGAACTCCGTTTCAGAAGAGCGCCGGTGAATGCAGAGATTTTATCAGGGTTTGGATTTTGTTTGTGAACATAAGCAACAGTGAAATACTTGAATGAAGGAAGTAAAATGCGAGAAATGTTGGATGAATTGAAAAAAAAGATCGTGGCCGAACTTGAACTGACGGATATCCGGCCTGAAGACATCAAGGATGATGAGGCGTTTTTCCAGGGCGGCCTCGGGCTGGCGTCCATCGACCTGCTTTTTTTGTGCGCCGTCCTCGATTTCGAATATGGCGTTCTCATCGACAACAAGGAACTCGGCGAAAAGGTGTTCCGGAATTTGACCACCCTGGCCGAATACATCACGCAACACAGGACGAAATGATATGAGAGAGAAACCCTGGCTTGCAAGTTACGCCCCCCATGTGCCGGCCCATGTTGATTATCCGCCGATCACAATCCCGCAGTTTCTACTCGATACAAAACAGAAACATCCCCATTACATCGCCACAACCTTTAACGACGCGGACATTACGTACGGCGAGTTGAACGCGAAGGCAAACGGCATGGCCCATGCGCTTGCGGCATTGGGCGTTAGGAAAGGCGACCACTGCGCCCTGTTTCTCCCCAACACCCCCACCTATGTGATCGCCTACTATGCCGTCCTCAAGATCGGCGCCGTCGTTGTGAACATCAATGTAGGCATTCAGGGGGAAGAACTGGCCGATACCCTCAACATCTCAAACGCCGGGGTAATTATCTCTCTTGATGTTTTCATTCAGAATATTTACAAAGTGATTCAAGAAACCCCGGTTAAAACCGTCATTCTCCATTCCGTCTTTGGCCTGGAACAAAAAATGACATACAACGGCCTGCCCGTGCCGCTCATTTTCAACGATCTAGTGACCGCCCATGCGCAGGATGAGCCGGAGTGGGCCTGCCGGCCTGACGATCCGGCCGTCCTTCAGTTTACCAGCGGCTCCACGGGTGCGCCGAAGGCGGCGATACTGACCCATAAGACCATCGTCGCCAACATCATGCAGACCGTCTCATGGATCAATTCGAACGAAAAGGGCAACGACGCCGTTTTGTGCATCATTCCCTTCTTTCATGTCTTCGGTATGAACGCCTGCATGAACCTGTCCGTGCGGAAGGGGTACCGTATGATCCTGGTGCCGCGCTTCGACTGGCTCGATCTCCTTCCACTGACCGCCATGATAGAAAAATACAGGCCCATTTCCCTGCCGGCGGTGCCGGGCCTCTGGACGGCGCTTCTCATATCGCCCCGGACAACCCGGGACCTCTTTTCATCCCTGCAAGTGTCCGTCAGCGGCGGGGCGCCGTTGCCCGCTCAGGTTCATGATCAATACGAAGCCCTGACGGGACAAAAGATTTACGAGGCTTACGGCCTGTCCGAGGCGTCATCCGCCGCCCTGTTTGCCCCCTATCCGCAGGGGGCGCCACGGGGAAGCATCGGCCTTCCGCTGCCCGACACGGACGCCCGCATTGTGGATATCGAAACGGGCACGCAGGACTTGGCGGCAGGCGAGATCGGGGAACTTGCCATCCGGGGGCCTCAGATCATGCAGGGCTATTACGGAAACGAGGCCCTGACGAAAAAGGCCCTCCGCGACGGATGGCTCTTAACGGGCGATCTTGCCCGCATGGACGATGCAGGCTTCTTTTATCTGGTGGACAGAAAGGACGACCTCATCATCACGAGCGGTTTCAACGTCTATCCGAGCAGCATTGAAAATATCCTGGCCAAACATCCTGCCGTGAAGGAGGCAGCCGTCATCGGCACGCCGGACCGCATCCGGGGACAGGCCGTAACGGCTTACATCGTTCTTAACGATGGGCAACAGGCAGACAGGGAGGAGATCCTTGCCTTCTGCCGGGAAAGCCTTCCCGATTTCAAGGTTCCAAGGACGATCCATTTTGTTGACCGGATTCCCCGCAACCCTATCGGCAAGCCGTTAAAAAAGGTCTTGCGGGCGGAAGGGGACAAAAAGTGATATAAGAGAAGAGGGTCACGCGCCCGTAAGGAACGGCGCCGGCAAATTATGCCCCTTTGACGCCATGGATCGCGATTAGGGTTTTCCGTCATGAAGTTAAAAATACATGTTGTTTTTTTATTGATTTCCCTGAGCCTTTTATCGGCCGTCAGATCGTTTGCCGACGACGATTTTTCGGCCCTGCGCACGGCTGCGCAAAACGTTAAAAGCGTCAGCGCCGATTTCATTCAGGAAAAACACCTGAAGATTCTGGCAAAACCCATTATCTCCAAAGGCCGTCTTTATTTCAAAGCCCCCCGGTCCATCCGCTGGGAGTATCTGGCGCCCGCCAGGACCCTTACGCTGATGAATAAAAACGGCGCCTATGTCTATATCCGGTCGGAAGGAAAGTGGATACTTGACCGGGCTCAAAGCGACGCCCGCGGCATCGTCATGGATGAAATCAACAACTGGTTCACCGGACGTTTTGAGGAAAACGCCGCCTTCAGCCACGCCTATCAACCGGGGCCGCCGCCTTCGGTTATCCTTACGCCCAAAGAGGAAATGAAGAAGTTCATCTCACAAATCAGCCTGAGATTGTCCAGGGCCACAGGCCTGGTGGAACAGGTCGATATCCGGGAAGGTCACGGAAACAGCACCCGGATCATTTTTCAAAACGAAAAGGTAAACGCCAAATTCCCCGACAGCCTGTTTGAGAAGCCGTGATTTACATGATGAAATTATTCATAAAAGACACCGTGGACAAAACGGGATATGGGGACAGGGGCCTTTCTATCGCCGCTCTTTTTGCCGTGATCCTTGCCCTGGCGTCATGCGCTGCTGCTCCCTCTTACAGGCCGCTGAGCCCGCAGGGCGGCGCAGCGTGCCCCGACATTTTCCCCGCGGCGGCAGCCCGGCTGATCCATCAGATCGAAATAACGAGCCCCCTTTCCGGCAAGAGCCTTTTCGTCGGGGCCGTCAAAGTGGAACCCGAAAAGGACGCCCTGCACGCCGTCCTGATGAGCGTCGAGGGCATGGTCCTGTTCGAGGCTGAAACGGCAGGGGCCGATTTCCGGATGATCAGCGCCGTCCCCCCCCTGAACGATCTTCCCTTCGCCAAAGGTTTGATGGGGGATATTTCATTTGTCATGCTCAAGCCTGCCGGCAAGCCTGTCGAGCAAGGCGCCGACGATCAGGGCTTATGGGCCTGCCGCTGGCCGACGGGAAAAGAGAACATCCTGGAGACGGCATTGACTAAGGACGGCAATATCCGGCTCCGTCTCTACGGCGCAAATCGAAAGATCATCAAGGAAGCCGCTGCTTTCCCTCCATTTGACCGGAAAGCGCCCGCCTTCATCAAGATGAAATCGTTCGGCCCGGCAAGTTATACCATTGATTTGAAACTGATTGAAATGGAGTCTGTCGATTAGGACGACGGCGCAAATATTTATGCCCCATCCGATCAAATAAACGGCAGACCAATCAAAGGAGAGAAAAACTCATGAAACGCATTATGGAAATGACGGCGGCAATGACGGTGGGGATATGTCTTGCAGTCATGGTGGCGGGCTGCGGAAACAGCGAGGACGGCTGGTTCCCCACCAAATTAGGGGATCATATCTTCGCCGGCAACAGCGACGAGCTGACCAATCCGTTTTTCCCGGCAAAGGCCGGCGATGTGATTAATTTTGCGGGCACTTCGGGGGATTTCATCGGGGACCGGTACACATGGACATTCACCGCAGGGCCGTCGGTTCAGGGGGTCAAGACGCTGCAGGAAGACTGCACCTACACCGTCTTCGGCGGCACGCCCGCTCCGGCGTTTGCCAGTCTCCTGGCCCAGGACGTCCAGGGAAACGTGCACATCCTTGCCAACCGGAATGAAGCGGGACAGTGGGTGCCAAGCGGCGTCGCTGCCGGGAAAGCCGCCACGCTGATTATGATTACCCTGCCCGCCACAGGCGACGTCTTCCACCCCGATGAATCCACTTCCGGGTCGGTCATCAGCACAAACGAAGTCAAACCGGGTTACCCGGGCCTTCTGCACACGCGGATGACCACTTCGGGAGACGCGCCCGATGTTTACGACGACTACTGGTTAATCGGCGTCGGCCAGGTGCTGTCGGAGTGGACCCTGGGCGATGGAACCGGCGGCACCTGGACGCGCCTGCCCGACTAACCAGCATTCCCGGGTGCGGGCGGACACAACGACACAATGAAGGATGCCCCCCCCTGAGACCGTGTCACAATAGGCAAGGATGTCATTTCGAGCGCATGCGAGAAATCTGAAGTTTTTGATATTAGTCACTTTTGACGACCTCGTAAAAAGTCAAAAATTCACCAGTCACGTCATACCGGCGAAAGCCGGTATCCAGTCCCGCCACGGCGGGATCAAGGGGTTACAAAAGCGCTGGTCCCCGGCTTTCACCGGGGTGACGACTTTTTACGATATCATCACTTTTGAGATTTCTCCCTTCGGTCGAAATGACAAAAAAACGAATTGCGACACAGTCTCTAACTAAAGAGGGATTGGGGAGATTTTCATATAAACGAGGATAAGGGGCGACGTAAGGCCAATTACTTAAGGGACCGCGCCGTGATCCGTTATCCCTTAAGAGAAAATAAGCTCATGACGGCAACGGGCTACCGGCTAATCCGGATGTTCTGGAAAACAATATCTTTTTCCTGCCAGGACCAACCAAAGGTCCTGGGAAAGTAGACATAAGGATGAAGCGTCAGCTTATTGATGGATTTCAGCTTGGCGGGGGCCTTTTTGAAAATGAACTGCGCCTTCAGCTTTGATCCCCCTTCCAGAATCGGCCCCCGGCGACCCGCCTCATACGTGGTCTGCTTCTTCTGTCCATTCCAGAATACAACCTGCGATACCGTGCTGTCCTGCCCGGCATTATCCGTCATTTTAGATTTTATCCACCCGTAAGTATCGTCATAAAGGCCGACGCTGCGGGAATCCTCCTCCATCATGTTCGTCATATCAACAAATACGGAGAGCCCATCACTCGTATAATTGACGCGGATGATCTCAAAAAGAACATCTTTGACTTCAGCGGAGCCAAGGGCGTTGGGGTTCCGCTTTATCGGCCGCCGTATGGCCGGTGCGGCACCCGGTCCGTCGTCATCAGACCTGTCCGCCGGCTTCAAAACGGAGGGGATGAAACGGGTCAAAGACTTGCCTTTGGGCTCTTTGGGCGGCGGTTCCTGGGCTGTTTCCCGGACAGGCGGCTCCCTGTCAGGAGTTTCCCGGGAAGGAGGTTCACGGACAGGAGGTTCCCGGACCAGCGTCTCCCGTTCCGGCCTTCCTTCCGGAGATTCGTCCAGAACCGTCCTGATGCGGAAAGCCATTTTCACCCGCACGCTGTCTCCTTCGTTGATAAAAGAGATCAATCGGGCGGCGGTGATGAGGGCTTCCGTAATGGCCTGCATGGAAGATTCGGCCGTCACCTGGTAATCGGTCACTTCCGTGGTGGATGTTGAGTGCTGCATCTTTGCGTCATTTTTGACTTCCGCAAGCTTGTCGATAATGGCCTCGGCGGATGCGTCGGCAGGACTCTGGGATCCCCGCGCCGTCGCCAGGGCCGTTTTGATGATGATCGTCTCCCGGACCCGTCTTTTATCATAAAGTGCACGCTGACTCGCCTCAAAGGCCCGCTCCGCCTCTTGTTTGCCCGCCAGAAAACCTTCCCTTTCCTGCGCCGTTTTCCTGAAAGGCTCTTCCTTCTTTTTCAAGAGCGACAACTGCATGTCTTTTTCCGAACGGGCGGACCTGATTTTTTCCTTAAGAGAACCGATTCGCTCCTGGAAGGAACGGATCTGTTCCCTAAGCCCTTCTTCGGCCATGGCGTTCATTTGCACCGTATCCCTGATCAATCGATCAATTTTCCCAAAATCATATTTGGCCGGTGAATAACCGTTCCGGGACAGGAATTCATTGAGCTCTTTTCGCGAGGTGATGACGGCGGCCTTTATTTTATCCGGACCCGCGTCGCGTCTGACGCGCCCCGTACCCGGCGCCTGAAAGGGATACATTTCATAGCGTTTCATCCGCAGATAAGTCGTGCCTGCATTACCCTTTGCCAATTCGATGCGCAGAGGTTCTTCATTGTTCCATTTGGCCGATCCTTCCTCGATGGCGCGGATAAAATCGACGGACAGGACGGAATCAATGACTTTTGAATAGGACTGGATATAGGCGCCCATATGCTGAGCCATGAGCGGCGCCGATTTTCTATCGGCGGCGCTTTCCATGGCATGGGCGCTGTCTCTGAACCCTCTGGTGAAGATGACGGCCACGAGGGCTTCTCCATGTTTTTCCATCTGAAGCCATTTTTTCAGGGAATCCTGCTGGGCCGTAATATCCTGGTTGTAACGGACGATCTGATTGTCCAGGTTTTCAATGCCTTCTTTGATGGTGTTGATATTTTTCTGCTCATCTTCCAACTCGACGGCGGCAGCCTGGAACCGGGACGTCAGATCATCACGTCTTTTCTTTGCCTGGTTGAATTCCCTGTTGGCGGCAGCAACGGCTTTCTTATAGGCGCCGTCCTCCATATCCTTTTCATCTTCCACAGCCCGCAGATTTGCCTGTTCCTCCTGGTACGTGGAAAAACCTTCCCGCTTATCCACTTCCGAGCGTATGACGTCTCTGACAACATCCGACGAATCCGAACGCAAGACGATCCAACGGCTCAACGGGTTCTGCGCAGAGCCGACGCCGTATGCTGCAAGGAGGATAAAAACGACAATGATCGGTATCCCAAACTTGTACATATACTGTCGCCTCCAAAATCAGATTTGCCCATAAACTATTAAAACATCGCCTCCTTGTCAATCATATTTGGGCGTATGGGGTCATATTCAGCCACATTCCCCTGTTGGCGGGAACCTTCATGCCTCTTTTTTTACGGCGGGCGGCACATGCATTTCGTGTTGGCTTTTCCTTTGCTCTGTATGGTAAAAGATAGAAAGTTTTTTAAAGGGGTCCATGAAATCAATATAAAGGAGGTAACACCATGAGAAGGAAATCGACGCAAAGCATCGCATTTTTATGGGCAATCTTCATTGCCTTGGCATTCGTCATGACAGGCTGCTCGCGGGATAACGACACCACCGCCGGGGTGACGCTGTTACAAACCACAGACCTGCACAACGCCGCATCAGGCGTAGGATCCTTTAATGCCTATACTCCCATGAATACCGCCGA
>JAFGHS010000014.1 GCA_016930075.1 Deltaproteobacteria bacterium | reverse complement strand
GCCGCCGAGGCCATGATGGTCGTAATGGCGAGTCCCCCCCGATAATGGCCGAACCACCGGTGCGTCGCGTGATAGAGACTGTCGTTATACCCCGCATAGTGGATGAACTCGCCCACAAGGATAAACATGGGGATCACCGTCAGCCCGTAACTGGCAAAGATATTCCAGAGCTCCGCACCGATCATCCCGCAGGCCGCCGGGATGGACGTGACATAGGCGATGCCGCAAAATCCCACAATGGCCATGGTGAATCCCGCCGGAATCCGGAGGAAAAACAGGACGGCGAACATGATGCCGATGCCGTAAACCCCGATCATGGCTTCATTCATAGGACACCCTGCCCTCTCCGTTTTCGCCGTTGAAAAACACCTTGAGAAAATCGACAATCCCGGCCAGGGCCAGGAAGGCAAATCCCAGGGCAACGCCAAAAACAAAAGGGTGATAGATGATTTTCAATGTCTCCGACAGTTCGCCCGATTCTCGGATTTTCATACCCCACAGGAAGGTCTGCCAGGAAACAACGGCAAAAAAGACCGTGATGATAAAATAGGAAACGGCATCGATGATTTTCTTCACCCCCACGGGAAATCTGCCCGACAGGATATCGACGACGATATGATCCCGGTTTCTCTGGGTGTGGCCGAGGGCCGCCGCCGTCACGACGGCCCCCAGAAATGAGATGATTTCGTAAGATCCGCTGAAAGGAATGCTCAATATCCGCATCACCACGTTGCCCGTGGCAAGGATCATCAGGAGCAGCATGGCGACGCCGCCGGCAATCATCAGGGCCTTGTTGAGGGCAATATCCAATTGATCTAAATATTTCATGTTTCTTTTAAGTCTATTGGTATTTCTTTTCGTACTTTTTCTTCAGGCTGTAAACGTCTTTGATGATCTCTTCGCCCGGAACCCCTTGCGCCGTCACCCGCTTGACATAGTCCTGGATCATGGGCGTGAGGAGTTTCGCAACCTCGGCCTTGTCCTCGGCGGAAAAGCTCAGAAGCTGATGGTTGTACTTCTCCTTGGACCAGACCAGCGCCTCTTTCACATGATTATCGACATAATCGCCCGTCCAGAGGGCCTGTTCCACGCGCAGATCGTCGAAGACTTTTTTCACGGCCGGCGGCAGGGCGTTCCATTTATCCATATTCATGACGACGGCAAAAGACACGACGAACAGGTTGGCCTCCGTGGCATAGGGACAATAGGCGGCAAAGTTGAAGTCCTTCAGTATTTCCATGGAGGAAACCATGCCTTTGACGACGCCCTTCTGGATCGCCTCCGGCGTTTCGGACTGAGGCATGGCCACAGGGATGGCGCCGAGCTTCTTGATGATTTCCGCGCCCGTTCCGGAGGATCGCAGCTCCAGACCCTTGAGGTCCTTCAACGACTTTACGGGACGGCTCGTCATAATATCCGCCGGCGGACAGGTAAAGAGGGTCAGGATTTTTACCTTCTCGAATTCCTTCGGTTTGTATTTTTCAATGAGGTCGTACAGAACAAGGCTTGCCACCTTGGAGCTTTTGAAGCCCACCGGCATATCGACGGCCTCGGATACGGGGAAGCGCCCGGGCTGATAGCTCATGGCAAAATTGCCGATGTCCGCCGACCCGGAGATGACGCCGTCAAAAATGTTCTTGGCCGCAAGCAGCGTTCCGCCGGGGAAGGTCTGAATCTTGACTTCGCCGCTGGTTCTCTTCTCAACTTCCTTTGCCCATCGCTCCATCTGGACGCAGGGAAACGTGGATGCCGGGGGGAAATTGGCATACGTCAGTTTAATCGGCGCCGCTTTTGCCGCCGCCGGAAAAACGGCAACGGCAACAACGAGCGCCAGGAGCATAACCGTGGTTTTTAAAAAAGTCTTTTTCATCTAACAAACCTCCCTTAAAAAATAAAATTCACCCCATCCTATCGTGAGGGTCTCATCTGCCGCTAAAATGCTTTTCACATCTCATGTCGATCACCCGTCCCCCGTCTGAAGGCCTTGAGATTAAGCTCCAGCTGCCTGGGCGAAGAAATCCGCATGATGACGTTTTCCGCCTGTTTTGCCGTGCAGAACAAGCCGCCCGTCCGGACGGCATACCCAAGGAGAACAAGGTTCGCCGCGACAACGGCGCCGGCGTCCTTCGCAAGGCCCGTGGCGTCGCAGTGTAGATACTCGCCGGGCAAATCGGTGTTGACAAATATCCGCCCCGCCCCCTTCATCAGGCCCCGGTGGACGCTGAGATTCTCTCTGTTGAGAAACAGGCCGACATCCGCCTGCCCCCGCCTGATCAGGGGGCTTCTGAAGGCGCCGACCTTGACGTGGGAGACGACGGTTCCGCCCCGCATGGCCATGCCGTGGTCCTCCGAGGTCAAAACGTTCAGACCCGCCTCCATCGCCGCTTCTGCAAGCAGGCGCGTTGCAAAGACGACCCCCTGGCCGCCGACGCCGCT
This sequence comes from Deltaproteobacteria bacterium, assembly GCA_016930075.1. Taxonomy (GTDB): domain Bacteria; phylum Desulfobacterota; class Syntrophia; order Syntrophales; family JAFGHS01; genus JAFGHS01. Next base: position 26,374 of record JAFGHS010000014.1, on the reverse strand, counting down.
GACAATGATCTGTTGTTTTATGTGATTCATCTTTTATTTCTCCCGCGCCACAATAGCCCCCATGGGACAGACACTGACGCAGACGCCGCAGCCGACGCAGAGATTTTCATCAATCACCACGCGGCCGGCCGCCTTATCGGCCGTCAGGGCAGGGCATTCAAATTCGTTGAGACATTCCTCGCAGCCCGTGCAGTCTTCGGTAATTTCAACGGCCAAAACCAGCTGCGTCCCCGCGGCGCTCCGGTCGAGGAGGCAGGGATGCCGGGAAATGATAACGGCAATGCCGCCTTCTTCAGAACGGCAATAACGATCCGCTTCCCGCAACCGGCTGCTCAGGGCGTCCATGTCGTAGGGATCGCACTCTCTGATAAACCGGACGCCGCAGGCCTTCAGAATATCGGGGATTAAAACCGGATTTCCCAAAGAGCCGTCCGCCCGGATGCCGACCTGGGGCGTGGGCTGGTTGCCCGTCATGGCCGTCGTGGCGTTGTCGAGAATGACGAGGATGAATCGCGCCTTCTGAAATACCGCGTTGATGAGCCCCGGAATCCCCGCATGGAAAAAGGTCGAATCGCCGATGCTGACTACGATGGCGGGCGGATTTTCCTCTCCCGCGTAGGCGAAATAGAAACCCGTCCCCTGGCTGATGCAGGCGCCCATGCAGTGGCATGTGTCGATGGCCCCGAAATTCATCCCCAGGGTGTAACAGCCGATGTCGCTGGGAAAGATGCCCCGCGGGAAGGTTGTTTTAATGGCATAGTAGGCGGCGCGGTGGGGACACCCGGCGCACAGGGAGGGCCTTTTCCCCTTGACCGCCGCCGGCGGCGCCGTATCTGCCGGAGGCACATCGAGAAACTGCTCCAGGGCTTTTTGGACAACGTCCGGCGTCAGTTCCCCCCGGTTGGGGATGAGGCCCGTCCTGCGCCCCTGCACGCGCAGGTCAAGGAGCTGCGTTTCAATGACAGGATAGGTTTCCTCAATGACGAGGATTTTTTCGTATTGGCTGCGGATCTGCTCAATAAAGTCCTTATGCAGCGGGTAAGGCAGGGTAACCTGATACAAATCGACCTTGCCTGAAAGCCCCAGATCGTCAAGAAGATCGTAGGCATGGGCAAAGGCGACGCCGGAGGCGATGATGCTGAATTCCTTTTTCGATTTGTCGCCGGTAAAGCAGCGGGGACGGTATGCATCTTCTTCGGCAATCTTTTCAATTTTTTCGTTCAGGAGGCGGTGCAGCTCCGGAATGAACTGCGGTGTGGCGATCCAGCGTCCCGGATTCTTTTCAAAATAAGGCGCCCTGTTGAGGCTGTCCGGTTGGTCGCAGGAGACATTCTGCCGGGCATGACAGACCCGGGTCGTCGGCCGGAGCATCACGGGGATTTCGTATTTTTCCGACAGCTCAAAGGCCTGCCTTATCATTGCCTTGGCCTCCGCCGGGCAAGCGGGATCAAAGACGGGAATCTTGGCGAACCGGGCAAAAAAGCGGCTGTCCTGCTCGGTCTGGGAACTGTGAGGGCCCGGATCATCCGCCGCGATCAGCACGAACCCGCCCTTCGTCCCCAGATAGGCCGACCGCATGAACGGATCGGCGGCAACGTTCAAGCCCACCTGCTTCATGGCGACGGCGGAGCGCTTTCCCGTATAGCTCGCGGCGAGGGATGCCTCGTAGGCCACTTTCTCGTTGACGGACCATTCGAGGTGCATCTTCGCTTCCGTTTCTTTGGCAAAACCCACGGCCGCCGTGAGGATTTCCGAAGACGGCGTGCCGGGATAGGCGGCAAAGAACTCGCAGCCGCACTCTACCAGTCCCCTGCCCATCGCCTCATTGCCCATCATAATTCTTTCATCTTTTGACGGCATGGATCCTTTTTTCCCCCGGTCGGATATTTTATTGTAAAAAAAGGCCGTGGATGGCGGCCCATCCACGGCCTTTTAAATGATCATTAAACTGATGCCTTTAGAGGACAAGCCTTTACCTTATTTTGTACCTCCGCCACCACCAGCAAGTTAAGTAATTATTCCGAATATCAATCATTTCCTACACCTTATGGCGGACGTTTATACCAACGAAAATAAAAAATCAAGAAGAATTTACGGACGAACATCTTTTAATGATCAGCGCAAAAATATACTTGACAGCGCTGCATCCCCGGTATAAAAAGCTCCTTCCGGAATGAATATTCACTCCTTGAGGTGAAAGAAGAACGGCTATGATGAAGACATCCGACAAGCGCAGCGACGTGGTGCAGGCAGCCCTGGAACTCATTGCCGAGAAAGGTTTTCATGGCGCCCCGATGGCCGAGATCGCCGAAAAGGCCGGCGTCGGCGCCGGAACGATCTACCGCTATTTCGAGAACAAGGACATCCTGATCACGGAGCTGCACAAGGAATTGGAAGCGAAGATCACGGCGGCGCTGTTGGACGGCTATCCTGTCGAACAGCCCCTTCGGGAAAGATTTCTCTACGCCATGAGGGAGGTTTTCCGGTATTTTATCACCTACCCCCTGCATTTCCGTTACATGGAACAGTACTTCAATTCACCTTACGGGATAACCCTGCATCGGGACAGGCTTTTAGGGAAATCCGGCGACCCCGATATCCTGATGGATATTTTTGAACAGGGGGCCGATCAGCAGGTGCTCAAAGCATTACCGACATCCGTCCTTTTTTCAATCGCTTTCGGATCTCTGACCCTCCTGATGCGCGATCACATCATCGGGTTCATCAGCCTGGACAATCATTTGATCGATGGAATCACGGAAGCCTGCTGGGATGCCATCAAAAAATGATTCCAAATCGCAGACAGGCGTTGATGCGGGAAATGAAGGTATAAATTTTTTTAAAAAGCTGTGATCCTATGGTTTCACGCTGGCTGTAAACGACATCATCCGGCAACAGCCGATGATCCGTCGTCAAATATTTAAATGACAGAGGTGCCGCATGCAGATTAATGACAAAGTCAAAGGCATTGCCGTTGGGATCGTTCTTACAGGACTCTTGATCCTCGGCGGCTGCGGACAGCAGACCGCCACAGACCGCACGCCCCCACCCCCCGAAGTTGCCGTTGTGACCATACAGGCAAAGCCGGTGGTCACGACAACGGAATTAGCCGGTCGGACGTCTGCCTATTTAGTCGCTGAAGTTCGTCCTCAGGTCGGCGGCATCATCCAGAAACGGCTGTTTACGGAAGGCGCCGACGTGAAGGCGGGCCAGACGCTTTTCCAGATCGATCCGGCCCTTTATCAGGCAGCGCTGGGCAACGCCAAAGCCGCCCTGGCCCGCTCGGAGGCCCAGTTTTCAACGCTTCAACTAAGAGCCGCGAGGTTGAAGGACCTGCTGGCCGATAAGGCCGTCAGCCAACAGGATTACGACGACGCGACGGCGGCGCTGAAGCAGTCGGAAGCGGATATGCAGTATGGGAAAGCGACCATCGAAACGGCCCATATTAATCTGAAACATACCACCATCAGCGCGCCCATATCGGGCCGCATCGGACGATCCAGCGTAACGGAAGGCGCCCTCGTCACGGCCTATCAACCCGTCGCCCTGGCCACCATTCAGCAACTGGACCCCATGTATGTGGATGTAACCCAGTCCACCGCCGACATCCTTCGTCTGCGCCGCCAGATGCAGGAAGGCCAATTGGATCGTAATGGCAAAAATCAGCAAAAGGTCAGCCTTCTTCTTGATGACGGTTCGGAGTACGCATTGAAAGGAACACTGCAATTCCGCGACGTCACCGTCGATCCGACAACGGGCTCCGTCGTCCTGCGCATTGTCTTTCCCAATCCGAGCGGCGTTTTGCTGCCGGGCATGTTCGTCCGGGCCGTTGTGCAGGAGGGCGTTCATAAAAACGCCATCCTTATTCCCCAGCAGGCCGTGTCGCGCGATCCCAAGGGAAATCCGCTGACATTCATTGTGGACAAGGAGGGAAAAGCTCAACGGCGGCCCCTCACGCTTGACCGGGCCATCGGCGATGCATGGCTTGTCTCATCGGGCCTTGCAGAGGGAGATCAGGTCATCGTCGAGGGGATGCAAAAGGTGAAACCGGGCATTCCCGTTAAGGCGGTCCCCCTTGCCGCCGCCGGCGACATGACAGGCGATAAGCCAAAAGCCCCTGCCCCAACCACAAAAGCGAACTGACGGAGGCCCGCTATGCTATCCAAGTTTTTTCTTGACCGTCCGGTTTTCGCCTGGGTCATCGCTATCATTATCATGGCGGCAGGCGGCCTGGCTATTTACAATCTCCCCATCTCCCAATACCCGGAAATGGCGCCGCCCACCATTTCCATTTCCGCATCCTACCCCGGATCTTCAGCCGAGACCGTGGAAAACAGCGTCACCCAGATCATCGAGCAGAAGATGACGGGTCTGGACAACCTGATCTACATGTCCTCCTCCAGCGATTCGGCCGGCGCCTCCCGTCTGGAGTTGACCTTCGCTCCTGGGACCGATGTGGACATCGCCTGGTCCAAGGTGCAGAACAAAGTCCAGTCCACCTTGCCGAGCCTCCCCGATGTGGTACAAAACCGGGGAGTCACGGTCGCTAAATCCACACGGAATTACCTGATGATCGTGTCCCTGGTTTCGGAAGATGGCCGCATGGAATGGGTGGATTTGGCAGACTATGCCAAATCCACCCTCGAATCGGTCCTGGCGCGCGTGCCCGGCGTGGGCGAGGTGGAAATCTTCGGCGCCGGCTATACCATGCGCGTCTGGCTCAATCCTGAAAAACTGACGGATTACCGTCTCACCGTAACCGACGTGCTCGCGGCGCTCAAGGCCTACAACGTCGAGGTTTCCGCCGGCCAGTTCGGCGGGGCGCCGGCTGTGAAAGGCCAGCGCCTGAACGCCTCCATCATCGTCCAGAATATGCTTTCGACGCCCGATGAGTTTGCCGCCATCCCCCTGCGCACCAATCCCGACGGGTCCGTCGTGAGGATCAGGGATGTGGGCCGCACCGAACTGGGCTCCGAGATCTACGATCTTCAGACCTCCACCAACAAAAAACAGGCCGTGGGCATTGCCATTCGTCAGGCCGCCGGCGCCAACGCCCTCGACACCGCTGATGCCGTGAGGGCCAAAATGACGGAGATGAGCCGGTTCTTCCCGGAAGGGATCTCCGTCACCTATCCGAGGGATTCCACGCTTTTCATTAAAGTTTCCATCAATGAAGTGGTCAAAACCCTGATCATCGCCATCTTCCTGGTTTTCCTGGTCATGTGGCTCTTCCTGGGCAACCTGCGGGCCACCCTGATTCCCACCATCGCCGTGCCGGTCGTGCTTCTCGGAACTTTCGGCGTCCTGGGGTTCTTAGGGTTTTCCATCAACATGCTGACCATGTTTGCCATGGTCCTTGCCATCGGCCTTCTGGTGGACGATGCCATCGTCGTCGTGGAGAACGTGGAGCGGATCATGGCCGAGGAGGGCCTCCCGCCGCGGGAAGCCACGGCCAAATCCATGGAGCAGATCACGAGCGCCCTCATCGGCATCGGCCTGGTATTGTCCGCTGTTTTCGGCCCCATGATCTTCTTCCCCGGTTCCACCGGCATCATTTACCGCCAGTTTTCCGTGACCATCATCTCCTCCATGCTCCTGTCGGTGGCTGTGGCCCTGATCCTGACGCCGGTGCTTTGCGCAGCGCTTCTCAAACCGGTTCGGGCGGGACACGAACCGGCGGAAAATGCGATCTTTTTTCTGCGCCCGTTTTTCCTGTGGTTCGATCGCGTGTTTTTCGGCCTTCGCGACCGCTATGTCAAGCTTGTCGACCACTCCCTATCCCGCAAAATGCGTTACCTCGCCGTTTTCCTGGTCATCATCGTCGTCATGGCGGCTTTGTGGCTCCGCATGCCGAAGGCTTACCTCCCTGATGAAGACCAGGGGGCCGTCATGGCCCAGGTGATCATGCCGACAGGTTCCACGCTGGAACAGACGCTGGAGGTCTCCAAACAAATTGAAACCTATTTTAATGAAAAGGAAAACGAGTCGGTGGACACGGTCATGACCATCACCGGCGTCGGATTTTCCGGCCGGTCGCAGAACAACGGGATGGTGTTTGCGCGGCTGAAGGACTGGGACCTTCGCGAACGGCCTGACCAGAAAGCGCAGGCCGTTGCGGCAAGGGCGACGCGGGCTTTTTCGACCATTCGCAACGCTATGGTGTTTGCCTTCACGCCGCCGGCTGTTCCCGAGCTGGGCATGTCCATCGGCTTCGACTTTCAGTTGCTGGACCGGGGCGGCCTCGGCCATCAGGCCCTGATGGAGGCGCAGTACCAGCTCCTTGAAGAAGTGGCCAAGGACAAGCGGGTCGTCAAGGTCCGGCCCAACAGCATGGCCGACGTGCCCCAATACCGCGTCGATGTGGACTGGGACAAGGCCGGCGCCCTCGGAATCCCCATCACGGCCATCCACGCCACGCTCCAGACGGCCTTCGGCAGCGCCTATGCCAATGACTTCGTTCACGGCGGCCGGGTGAAGCGGGTGTACGTTCAGGCCGACGCCCCCTACCGCATGTTGCCCAAAGACCTCGAGAATCTCTACGTCCGCAATACGGCGGGCCGGATGGTCCCTTTTTCCTCCTTTGCCTCCGGCCGCTGGACGTCCGGTCCTCCGAGGCTGACGCGCTTCAACGGCTTCCCCTCGATCAATATCTGGGGTGAGCCGGCACCCGGCAGAAGCACGGGAGAGGCCATGCAGGCCATGGAAGAAACAGTGGCCAAGCTGCCCAACGGGATCGGCTTCGACTGGACCGGCCTTTCCTACCAGGAGCGGATGGCGAGCTCCCAGGCACCGCTGCTGTATGCCTTTTCCGTTTTTGTCATCTTCCTGTGCCTGGCCGCCCTGTATGAAAGCTGGACCATTCCCCTCTCGATCCTCCTCGTCCTGCCGCTGGGCGTCATCGGCGGCATCATCGCCTCGAGCCTGCGGGGCATGGCCAACGACGTCTATTTTCAGATCGCCGTTCTGGCCACCCTGGGACTGACCACGAAAAACGCCATCCTCATCGTCCAGTTCGCCAAAAAAGGGCTGGAAAGCGGGATGGGGGTCGTCGAGGCCACCCTGCAAGGGGTGAAGCTGCGCTTCCGCCCCATCGTCATGACCTCCCTGGCCCTCGGGTTCGGGATCCTGCCTCTAGTCGTAACCACCGGCGCTGGGGCGGGGGCGCAGAATGCCATCGGCACGGGGGTTCTGGGCGGCATGGTCACGGCCACCGTCCTGGTGCTCATGTTTTCTCCCCTTTTCTATGTCATCATCGAAAACCTCTCGAAGAGGCAGAGGACGCAACTCGCACCCAAAACATCTATCGCCAATTCATTGAAGGATGAATGATATGAGAGCAAAGTTTTTTTCCCTTGGCGTAATCATTTTATATCTGGGGAGCTGCACCATGGCGCCGTCATATTCGCGTCCCGAGGCACCGGTGCCGCAGCAGTGGCCCTCCGGCACCGCCTATGACGCGCCCGCCGACCCATTGGCCCTGCCGGCGGATCAGATGGCCTGGCGGGACTTGATCGCCGACGGACGCATGCAAAAGGTCATCGACATGGCCCTGCAAAACAACCGCGACCTCCGGATTGCGTCTTTAAACGTCGAGCGGGCGCGGGCGCTGTACGGCGTTCAGCGCGCCTCCCTCCTGCCTGCGGTCAACGCCTCCGGAAGCTGGTACAAGAAACATACCCCGGCCGATCTGTCGTTTACGGGCCGGGAAGCGACCTCTGAGCAGTACGGCGTCGATCTCGGCATCGCGTCCTGGGAGATCGACTTCTTCGGCCGCATCCGCAGCCTGAAAGACGCGGCACTTTCGCAATACCTCGCCACGGAACAGGCCCGCTTAAGCGCGCAAATTTTTCTGGTTTCCGCAACGGCCCAGGCCTATCTGACCCTGGCGGCGGACCGGGAATCCCTCCACCTCGTTGCATCAACGCTGGAGGCGCAGAAGGCCACCTACAACCTCATCAGGAAGCGCTATGACGCCGGCGTCGCCTCCGAGTTGGATCTCCGGCGCGCCCAAAGCCTGATGGAAGCCGCCCGCGGCGACGTCGCCCGCTATACCCAGATCGTCGCCCAGGACGAAAACGCCTTGAATCTGATTGCCGGTTCACCGGTGCCGCCGGAGCTTCTGCCTGCGGCTCTCGACGGCGTCATTCCGCCAAAAACCGTTTCACCCGGCCTGAACTCCGAGACGCTCCTGAACCGCCCCGACATCCTGGCGGCGGAGCACCGGCTTAAGGCGGCCAACGCCAATATTGGCGCCGCCCGCGCCGCCTTTTTTCCGCGCATCGCCCTGACGACCTCCTTCGGAACCGCGAGCGCCGATCTGTCCGGCCTTTTCAAATCCGGTTCCGGGACATGGACTTTTGCGCCCTTTATCAGTCTGCCGGTTTTTGACGCACGCACATGGTCGGCCTACAAGGTCACCCAGGTGGAAAAGGATCTGGCCGTCGCCCAGTATGAGAAGGTCATCCAGAGCGCCTTCCGGGAGGTCGCCGACGCCCTGGCCGCCAGAGGCGCCATCAACGGGCGCATCGAGGCCCAGCAGTCCCTCGTCGATGCCCTGGCGGAAGCCTATCGTCTTGCCGACCTGCGATATGAAAAGGGCCTCGACAGTTACCTGGGCGTTCTCGACGCCCAGCGGTCTCTCTATGGCGCAAGTCAGGGGCTCGTCGGTCTTCGTCTCGCAAAGACTTTAAATCTCGTCAGCATGTACAGTGTATTGGGCGGCGGCGCCCATTGATTCTTTTACCGCCATATTTGTTATGAGGAAAACCCACCCATGATCGGATCAATCAATGACAGCCCCCTGTTTCCTATCGCCAATCCCCGGAGCATCGCTTTTTTCGGCGCATCAAATAAAATGACCACCATGGGCACCATCCAGATGATGTCGATGAAAGAGCTGGGTTATGAAGGCCGCGTCTATCCCATTCACCTGACGGAAAAGGAAGTCCTGGGATACAAAGCCTATCAACATGTCGCCGATCTGCCGGAAGTGCCGGATTTGGCCATCATCGTTCTGCCCACCGCCATCGTCAGCCGGACCATGGATGAATGCGGCAGAAAAGGCATCAGGCGGGCCATCGTGATTTCCGGCGGCTTCAAGGAGGTCGGCGCCGAAGGAGCCAAACTCGAAGACGAACTCAAAAAGACGGCTGTCCGACATGGCATCCGGTTCATCGGCCCGAACTGCATCGGCGTCGCCAATCCGCATCTCAAGCTCAATCCGACGCCTCTGCCCTATGAAGGCCAGCCGGGCTTTATCGGCATGGTTTCCCAGAGCGGCAGCTTCGTCACCCAGATGTTCGATTACCTGCGCCCCATGGGGCTGGGATTCAGCGCCGCCTTCAGCGTCGGCAACGAGGCCAGCATTGATATCGTTGATTGTCTTGAATATTTCGGCTTGTGTGAAAAGACCAGGGTCATCGCCCTGTATATCGAGGGCATCCGGCGGGGCGCGGAATTTATCGACATGGCCCGATCCATTGTCCCCAAAAAACCCGTCGTCGCCCTGTACATCGGCGGTACGGAAACAGGCCGCAAGGCGGGATTTTCCCATACCGGCGCCATGGCCGGACCCGACGGCCTCTATGAAGGCATCTTCCGCCAGAGCGGTGTGATCCGGGCGGCATCCATTACGGAGCTGTTTGATTTCTGCTGGACCCTGGGGAATCTGCCGGCGCCGAAAGGCCGCTGTGTCGTCATCGAGACCCATTCCGGCGGTCCCGGGGCCAACGCCGCCGACGCCGTGGGCAGGGCGGGACTGACCCTGCCGGATCTGTCGGCGGCGACGCAGGAGAAACTGCGGCCTTTTTTCCCGCCGACAGCGAGCATTTCCAATCCCGTGGATATGACTTTTTCCCGCAACAGCCAGGACCTCTTCTCCGCCATTCCGCAAACCATCCTGGAGGATGAAAACGCCCATATCCTGATGATGTATCTCCTCGCCCAGGGACGTATGATGATTCGGCAATTGACAGCCATGAATGTATCGGAGAAAGATGCGGCACAGCAAATCGCCCGGATGATTGAGATGCAGGCCGAAAGTATTCTCAACCTCCTGAAGGCGTCCGGCAAACCCATCGTCGGCTATACATACGGCGCGCCTGCTGATCCGTTGCAGCAAAAATTAATCGCCGCCGGATTCCCTGTCTTTTCCAGTCCGGAAAGGGCGGCCGCGGCCATCAATGCTTTGGCGACGTACTATGAAAATAAGGCCAACAGTCATTGACCCTGATCGGCCTGTTCCCTGTAGGTGCAATATCCCGGATCGCCTCTTTTCGCCGGTCCATCGGCTTCAATAACGATAATCTCGTAAAAAAAATTAGTAATTCGAGGGCTTTGAATTTCCGTTTTTCCTGTCATGGCGAGACGCGGAGCGCCACGGCAATCACTTATACGATCGAATGTCTATGAGATGGCTTTGCTTCGCTTATCATGACAACGGAGGTGTTTTTCCAGGGTCTCAATACAATTGCCGCGTCAAAACGGCGAAAACCGGTATCCGGGAATATCAAACCTTCAGAAAAGCATTAGGATACCGGCTTTCGCCGGAGTAGCATTTTTTTTACGAGGGCATCAATAATAAACGCATTCGGAATTTCCGGCGTCCCCTCTTTGATGGTCTCGTAAAAAGTGCACAACGCACCGCTCATGTCATTTCGACCCCGCATTTTGCGGGGGAGAAATCCTGAAATCATGAAAGATTTCTCGTCGTCCCGCTTCAACGGGACTCCTCGAAATAACAGGATTCGACTTTTTACGAGAGCGTCCTCTTTGATGGTTTCGTAAAAAGTCTAAAATTCATCCATCACGTCATACCGGCGAAAGCCGGTATCCAGTCCCGCCACGGCGGGATCAAGTGTTTACAAAAGCACTGGACCCCGACGCCTGTCCCGGACTCCGATCCGGGATTCGCCGGGGTGACGACTCTTTACGAGCACGTCCTCTTTGATTTCTTTAAAAATCAGGAGTCTTTACCCAAAAGGCTCTCTAATTGGCAATAAAGCAGGACATACGGCTGCACGGGCTTGTCTGCGGGACGGGCCTCCTGGTTACGCATCTCGCCGGACGCCGTTTCCCGGAGCTTGCCGTCTTCAAAAGTCGGAAGCTTTCTGCCATGATTTATGTGATCAATATTTATATCCATATCCGTTCTCCTGTCTGCAGGCCGTTCAGGATCGTCCACGCAATACCCTCCAAGGGAAGTCTTTTACGCATCTACGCACTGTGCGTTGTCGTGAAGATCAACCAGTCTTTTCAATACCCTTCCGACATTTTTGTAATCAGCATCGTTCCAGGCGACATAGCGCGGCATTAAGGTATGCGCCTGGGCAAGGGTCTCCGGGTCATCGTCCGGCAAGACAAGGATGAGCTTTATATCCCGCAACACGTCGCGCAGACCCAAAATCCCGTCCATATCTTTTTTTGAAGCGGCGCAAAGGACAGCGACACTGGCGTCAAAGACGGGCCGATGAAGACGGGTGGAGAGGGACAGCAGAGATCGATGACGTTCGATCGTTCTTTTAGAGATCGCCGTCTCGATTGCATCCTCGAGACGCCCTCCTTCGCTGTTTTCAAACCGGCGATAGAATATGACCGACATCGGCAAACCTCCTTCCGAACACGACATCCCTCTTGAGTGCTACGTCAACCAAAGACTGTAATTATAGGGAGCAACGATTATGCCACTCCGGGGAGAATTAAAATATGCAGTGATATTGAGTTGATGAAAGATTCTTGGCGCAGGCATGAACATTGCCCCGTCTCACAAAAGCGGATTTTGTCTCACAAAACTGGATTTTGTCTGATTTTTTAAGACAAGATTTTTAAACAGGGGGGAAAATACTAATCGGCCATCGATATGCCGTGTTTCTTAATGAGTTGATACAAACGGGCCCGGCTTAAATCAGAAATTTTACAGGCAGCGGCGATGTTGCCTTTCGTTTGATCCATCAGCATACGAAGATACTCTTTTTCCGCCTTCTCGTAAATGGACTCCCGCAGCTCTTTCAAGGTTATCATCGGCCGGGATTGTTGATCGGGTTTGTCCGTCGCCGCTTCTTCCACAGATTTCTTATCGACCACGGCCCTTGCCAGTTGAACGCGAATGGAACTGGCAAGATGCTTGCTGAAAAGCGTCGGGCTCGAAAGGGCGGCGGCGATGGCCCGTTCAAGGGCATTGACCAGTTCCCGGACGTTGCCGGGCCAGTGGTAGGATAAAATCGCATCCAAAAAATCGGGCGACAGTTGCTTGACGTCAAGATTGCTGCGCTTGCAGATCTTGGCCGTATGATAGATGGCGATTTCCGTAATATCCTCCGGATGCTCCCGGAGGGGCGGCAGGCAAATCGTCAGGGCGCGAAGCCGGAAAAGCAGCTCATTGCGAAAAAGCCCCGTTTCGACCATCCGGTCAAGGTCTCTGTTTGTGGCTGCGATGAGTCGAAAGTCGCTGTCGATTTCCTTTGCCGCCCCTAAAGGCCGATAGCGATGCTCCTGCAGAACCCGGAGAAAACTTTTTTGAATGGCAAGCGGCAGCTCTCCTACCTCGTCAAGAAACAGCGTGCCGCCGTTCCCCTGCCTGATCAAACCGTCACGCCTCTCTGTGGCTCCCGTAAAAGCGCCTTTTTCATAGCCGAAAAGCGTGCTTTCCGTCAGGGTATCCTGGAGGGCGGCGCAATCGACCACAACAAAATTTTTCCCTGCCCGGCGGCTGTTCCTATGGATGGCCTTGGCGAAAAGTTCCTTCCCCGTTCCCGTCTCGCCGGTTATGATAACATTGGCATCCGTAAACGCGGCCTCCGCCAAAAGCTCGTAGCAGCGTTTCATTGCTGCGCTCTTCCCGATGATGCCCTCTATCTTCAGATCGGCAGGCGGTTTCTTCTTTAATTTTTCTTCGCGGTACTGAAAGGCGCGCAGGAGATTGAGCGTCATGACGTTCAGGGAGGCCGGCTTGGCAATATAATTCCACGCGCCGCTTTTGATGGCCATTTCGGCGCCGTCAGCAGTACCGGCGCCGGTCAAGATGATCACCTCCGGCGACGACGGGCCGTTATGAATGGCGGCAATTTTATCAAGGCCGTTGCCGTCGGGCAGCATGACATCGAGAAAGACGACGTCGAACGGCGTCGATGCGGCCTGCTTCAAGCCTTCCGCCAATGTATATGCGCACGCCGCTTCATAACCTTCGTTCTGCACCATTTTGAACAAAAGGCGGCACAACTGCTCATTATCGTCGATAATCAGAACCCTGGCCACGGCCGCTCCCATTCACATATTAATCTGTCCGGACTGATCCCCTCATGTTTATTAACATATATTTGATAGCGCCTGATCTGTCAAGAAACTCGTACAGGATGCCGCTCGATGTCTTCTTGACCGGCGATGGCTTATACGATATTATGCCGCACCGGATAAGGAATCCGGGAAAGTCACGCGCATTGCGACGGAAAACGCACAGGAGGAACGGATGAGCTATTACGTCTTCGGATACCCGCCGGCCTACAAAGACTATTTGGAGGCAAGATTATTCTCGCCGATGCCGACAGATCCCGTAATCGATGCCGGCCCCAGAATAACCCTGGATGTATCGCCCAAAACCCTTGAGGTTGTCGCCTCAAAGAAAGCATTGGCCCGGGATCGGATACGGATCGCCGACGGAACAGCGGGATGGGGCGCCGGGGTATCCGCAGGCGCGCTCTTAACGCTTTCTTACAGTCTTGAGGACATTCTATCGGATGCCGCGGCGCTCCCTCCGAAATTCCACTGGGGATTCAGCCGGGTTATCGCCGCCATCGGCAGGATGGGCGACGGTCTTAAGGAATTGGGCTGTGAAGCCAAAACAACGGCCCAAACAACGGCCTATGAACAGTATGAGATCGCAAAAGACGCTTTTCGCCGGGAGCTTTATGCCGAATGCCTGGAAGCCCTCGGCAAAGCCTTTGAGGGAAATCACGAATCGCCCGGTTATAAGCTGGAGTGGCGGTTTTATCAGCTGAAAGGGATTGTGGAGCTCGGTTTTGTCGGCGGGGATATGGACCTCATGGATTTGGCGGCAGCCGAAGAATCCTTCCTGCTTGCCGCCCGGTATGCGAGGGTCGATTTTCCGGAGCACGCCGGCCTGGCATTCCTCTGCGCCGGGTGGGCGGCCTACTGCCAGGGGAAGTTGACATACGCCCTGTCCCATACGGAAAAGGCCGCGGCTACCCATCCCCGTCTGGGAGAGGCCTTTTTCCAGACGGCTAAAATTTACATGGCCCTAAACCAGGCTGACATGGCCCTGCCCATGCTTGCAAAAGCCATTGACCGGGACCGCTTTTTCGTCTTGAAGGCGGCGGGAGACGGTGATTTTCAAACGCACGGCGACGGGCTGAGAAACTATCTGGATGGGCTGCGTAAAGAAAAATACAGGATGTCGCTGCCTGTAATTAAAAATGCTTTGACAAGGATTCAATTTTGGACGAAACATTCGGAACAAGCAAGGCGGTATGATGATATTGTTCATCTGGAATCCTTTGTCAGAGACGGCGAACACTGGCCTCTCTACGATCTCCTGAGCGTCATCCAGGAGGTGGAGGAAACAGTTCAGGCTATTTTGAACCGCATGAAAGACCACATCATTGTTCTCAACAGCAAGACGGTTTCAGCCGGGCGGGAACCTGTCGCTGAGCATCCGGCTTTCAACAGAAACCCTCAGCATTTATCCGATCCTGTAAACGACAGGAGGAATGAAAACCATGGGGCCGCAAATCCGGGGCCCGCAAAACGCCGCCCGGAGGTTATTTCCAGCGAATTTTATCGAGGAACGGGAGAACATATGACCAGTATAGAATTTTGCCCTGTGCCGGCGGGGAAGTTCATGATGGGCAAGGAAAACCGGAAACATCAGGTTGTCTTAAGCCAGGGCTTTCAGATCGGCAAATATCCGGTGACGCAGACCCAGTGGGAGGCCGTCATGGGAAACAACCCCAGCCGCTATAAAGGGGCGCATCGCCCGGTGGAGAATGTATCGTGGGGGGATTGCCAGGAATTTATCCATAAGATCAACAGCTTCTCGCGGGACAAGCATTTCCGTCTGCCCACGGAGGCAGAGTGGGAGTACGCCTGCCGGGCCGGTTCGAAGGGCCTGTTTTTCCATGGCGATGATGAAGAGCGTCTGTCTGAATATGCCTGGTATTACAAAAACGCCGGCGATCAGACACACCCGGTCGGTCAAAAAAAGCCCAATGCCTGGGGAATCTACGATATGCTCGGCAATGTCTGGGAGTGGTGTCAGGACTGGCACGGCGACTTCCCGACAGGCGAAGTGATCGATCCTGCGGGACCGGAGTCGGGTTCAAGCAAGATCGGCCGCGGCGGCAGTTGGAACAATCTTGCCAAATACTGCCGCATTGAAAACCGCAACTACTTCAACCCGGAAGAAAAACTGGATCGCCTGGGATTTCGTCTGGCAAGGAACCTGTAGCGCTCAGCGGAAGACACGTATTGCCCCGTATGGGCGATGATTAAAAACAACGTCGCCGTTGAGACAAAATACACGATCATAAAAAAATAAAAAGAAGCGAGTAGATGTTTTCTATCCATTAGCCTGCCTTGTCCCAGCCCGACCACGAAAGACGGATTTATATGCCAATGGTTGGATCTCAATACAATTTATTGCAGGAATTAAGAAGGCTTCAAATGAATGCCCGTGTTCTTTT
Source organism: Deltaproteobacteria bacterium (assembly GCA_016930075.1). Taxonomy (GTDB): domain Bacteria; phylum Desulfobacterota; class Syntrophia; order Syntrophales; family JAFGHS01; genus JAFGHS01. The sequence continues at coordinate 10,682 of JAFGHS010000014.1, read as the reverse complement.
CGTAGGCGCCCATCCCGACGATGAAGACATCGGCATGATGTTTTATTTCTTCCGCAAGCATTACGCAAAACCCATTTACTGGTCCGCAACCCGCGGAGAAGGGGGGCAGAACCGCGTCAATCATTACCAGGGAAACGCCCTCGGCGTTTTCCGCACCTGGGAAAGCCTCCGTGTCAGGGCGCTGGATGGAGGAGAAAGCCTCTTCGGCCCTTTCCGGGATTTCGGCTTCTGTAAAAATGCCGCGGACGCCTTTTCAAAATGGGGCCGCGACCATCTTGTCCGTGCCCTCGTTCAGGCGATCCGGACCACCTGCCCCCAGGTGGTCATCAGCCGCTGGACCGGCGGCGCGGACGATCTCCACGGCCATCATCAGGCGGTGGGACAAGCCGTCCGGGACGCCTTTGATGCTGCCGGCGATCCGGAAAGATACCCGGACACGGCAGATATGGGTTTGGCGCCATGGAAACCTTATAAACTTTATCAATCCACCAACAACGCCATGAACCCCATGGGGATGCCAAACGGCGCAAGAAACCCCGCGCTTGCAGGCGCTGATACCCTGAGCATCAACACGGGAGAAATGGATCCCTCCTCGGGTTATACGTACCAGGAACAGGCCTGGTCCGCTTTTAACCTGCATCAGACACAGGGAATCGGCGTTCTGCCCAAGCCGGGCGACTTTTTTTATTATTACCGCCTCCTGAAATCCCATATCCGGCTGCCGCAAAAGGAAACAGATTTTTTTGCCGGTTTTGATCCGACCCTGACGGGCCTGGCTGAGGCCGATCCGGAATCGGGAAAAGGCCTGCGATCCTCCCTTGAAAACGTCAAGGGCCTGATTGACGGGGCCATCGCTTCGCTGAACAGGGAAGATCCCCGAACCATTTCCGGCACCATTTTTGAAGGGTTGAAAATCCTGCGTTCCCTGCGAAATCGCCGCCTGTCCCTTACCCAGGACTGTCTGATTTCTCAGAAGATTATGGAATTTGAGGCCGTGGCTGCTTTTTGCCTCGGACTTCGACTGGAATGCATCAGCTCCCGCAGCAGCGTCACGCCCGGAGAGAGTATCTGGGTCAGGACCCAGCTCTGGAATTTCGGGAATGCACCCGCAACAGACCTTCATTTCGAAGTGACCGGGCCTGAATCGTGGCGCATCGAATCGAAACAGCAGCTTCGCCGGGAATCGGCCGCTCACCCCTTAAAGCTCCATGAAGTCTTCGTCGGCACGGACAGCCGCCTTTCCTGTCCCTACTGGCTCGAAGAAGCGGAAACCCGTTATCGGCATTCCGTCCCCAAAACCCCCTGGAACCAGGCGGCTTTTATGCCCAACCCCCTGGCGGGTCAATGCCGGCTTAAGATTGACGGGAATCCGTTGCGTCTGCAATCACCGGTTGTCTTCCGGGAGGCATTCCCGGGGGGATACCGGGAAAAGGACGTTCAGGTCTTTCCTCCCATATCCATCCACCCCGACACGGGCCAATGGTTTCTGCTGACCGGCCAAAGGGGAAAAAAGATGCCTCTATCCGTCATCGTCAGAAGCCATGATACGGAAAGACCGGTGGAAGGTCTGCTTACGCTCCAGAACCCTTACGGCTGGGAAATTGCGCCCCGCCGGATCAAAGTTCGTCTCCGGAAATTCGATGACGCCCAGACCTGCCGTTTTGACGTTACGATTCCCCGGAACACGACGGAAGGCCTCTACACCCTGCAATACCGGATCGGCGTCCGAAAACGCCGGTACGGAATGATCATGACGCCGGTCCGAAGCGGTACGCCCGGCTTGACCGAAGTGGATCGAAGCACATGCAGCGAGGAGATCTTCATGCTGGAACCGGCCTGCGTCAACTTTCACACGATCAACGCGAAAATGCCTGAGCAAGGCCGTTTTGCCTACCTGACGGGCATGGAGGAAGGCGTCTTGCCGACGCTGGAATCCCTGGGGATGCCTTTTCACCGCCTTTCGGACAGGGACATCACGCACGGCAAGCTGACCGATTTTAACACGATTATTATCGGCCCTCTCGCCTATGCCACCCGGCCGGCCCTGAAAGACAACGCTCACCGGCTGCTGGAATACGTTGCCGAAGGCGGCCGGCTGATCGTGCAGTATCAGGACAACAGCTATGACGCAAAAGGAATGGCGCCCTATCCGATAAAATTTCATCGCCCCAACGACAGGGTGACGGATGAAGCAGCGCTCGTGACGATCCTGAAGCCGGAGCATCCGCTGTTTCAAACCCCAAATCGAATTAAGGCGGCTGATTTTGATGGGTGGTATCAGGATCGGGGCCTTTTTTTCCTGCGTTCCTGGGACAGGCGCTACAAAACCGTTATGGCCTGCGCGGACCCGAATGAATCCCCGCTGGAAGGCGGCCTTATTCACTGTCATTTCGGACGGGGGGCTTACGTCTATGTGGCCTATTCCCTGTTTCGCCAGATTCCGCTCGGCGTCGCGGGGGCCTTTCGCCTGTTTTTCAACCTCATGGATGTGAAATTGCCGGGGGAAGAGTCATGAGGATCGGCATCCTTTGCCGCAGCGACTGCGGCGGAAGCTCCCATATTGCCGTGGAAACAGCCAAAGAACTGGCCGGGCGGGGGCACCGGATCCATCTCTTTTCGCTGCATCCCACCTTCTGGCTGGACGGCAACTGCGGAGAAATTGTCACGCATACGGTCCATCAGGAATCCCATCGGGGATCATCAGCTATGGCCGAATCGGCGGACTGGCCGCAGGAAGACCGGGAAAACATCATCCGTCAGATATTAAACGTCATCCGGGATGAGGGTCTCGATATTCTCCATGTCCACTACGCCCTCCCTTTCGCCCTCGTTGCCGCCGGCATTAAAAGACGCCTGCAAAACGGGCGGCCCCTGCTGATCGCAACGCTCCACGGGTCCGATGTCAGCGTACACGGCCTGGACCCGTCCCGAAATCGCCTCCTGTCGGCCGCCCTGAAAGAATTTGACGCCCTGTCAACGGTATCCCGCAATCATGCGGGATTGGCGAAATCAATTTTCGGTCTTCCGGCGGAACCGGTCGTGATTCCTAATTTCATCAATACGGCCGTCTTTCATCCGCACGGCAAAATCGACCTGTCACCCAAGCCCACGCTCATCCACGTTTCCAATTTCAGGTCCGTGAAGGACTGCCCGGGCGCCGTCCGGATATTCTCTCTTGTCAGGGAAAAAACGGCGGCACAGTTATGGTTTATAGGGGACGGCGAGGAAAGAAAAACGGTGGAGGACATGGTGTCCGGCGAGCACTGGACAAAGGACCTGCGTTTTTTCGGACTGCGAAGAAACATCGCCCCCATCATTGCCCAGGCCGATGTCATGCTGATGCCGAGCCGGGTGGAAAGTTTCGGGCTGGCGGCGCTGGAAGCGATGGCCTGCGGCGTGCCCGTCGTCGCTGCGCGCGTCGGCGGACTGCCGGAAGTCGTCCTCCATGAAAAGACCGGTTTCCTCTTTGAACCCGGAGACTATGCCGGGGCATCAAAAGCCCTCTTCCGTCTTCTGACGGATGGAGACCTGTACCGGACCATGCACCGGGCATCGCGGGCCCATGCCTGTCAATACGGCATTGAGAAAATGATTTTACAATATGAAATGATGTATGGAAAAACCCTTGGACAAGAAGAGACCTTTGAATGATACCGATTTTCTGTCATTTCGACCATAGGGAGAAATCTCATTGTTCTGCATGCATTGAGATTTCTCGTCGCCCCGCTTCAGCGGGACTCCTCGAAATGACAAATTCACAGGTCTCGGGAATAAATTCGCCTTAAACGATGAAAACAAATCAAATCTTTCCCGGCTCTGAAACGGGACTCCGCCTGCTTAAAGACAAGGCAGGCGCCGTTGATAACTTCGGACAATTCAAGGCCGCCCTGATCCCCGCGTCATCCGGGTCACTGACCGGCGCCCTGCAGAAGCTGAGCGCGGAAATGGATGAACTTGCGGGAGTTGCGCCTTCCATCGAAGACAATGCTGGAAAACCCGTCGTCATGGCAGGTCAGCAGCCTTACGTTGACTACAGCCTCGGCGTGGCCGCCAAAGTTGATGTCCTGAGGGAGGGACAAGACACCTTCGCGGGATATTTCGGATTTTCCGACTATGACTATTTCGGTTCGGACCGCGGCATCGGTCAGATCAGGCTGCCGAATCCCCAGCCAAAGGCCGGGACGCCTTATCTGAGCATTCGTCTTCACTCAGGATCGACGTCAACAAAATTCAAGGATATGAGGTTTGTTCCGCCGCCCGGCGAGCGGGAGATCACCGGCAGCCTGAACCGTCTGAAGGAGGCGCTTTTATTTGCCCTGCACTGCACGGGCAGGCAGGCCTTAAGAAAAACCGTTATGGAAAATCTGGCGGCATTGCAATCGGATTTGACCTATGCCTGCAAACATGCAGCCTCCGTAGCGGCTTTCAATATGATCTGGTCCGTGAGAACCTATCGGCGCCTCGGTTTCAAAACCCCTTTTTTCGCCATCGGCAACCTCCTCCACCGACCCGAATTCACTCCGGCCATTGCAAAACTTATCCAGCCGGTCATTCGCGAAAACGGGCTCTTTATCGAGAGCATCCATCAGGTTCTGAAATTGTGCGGCGGATGTGATCCGGGTATTCGTCCCAAGGAGGCCGGATACCTGCCGCTTTTTCTTACGGATCGCGAAAGCGGGGAACGCCTTCCCTTGGTCCTGGTTTGCGAGGGCGGCGACTTCGCCATGACGGCAAGAGAGCGGCCGGACATCAGGATTCCCATAGGGAAGGCCGATTGGGCCGATCTTGCCCATGTCCTGGATCGCCTTCAGGGCTTATGGTCGCCCAGCGTGTTTCTTCCCCTGTTCCTGTACCGCATGGGTTTTGCAGGGATGGTCAGCGGAAAGAGTTCCGTCAAATATGCCGTCGTCATTGGGCATGTGCAGGAAGTCTTGTTCGGAGAAAGGCATCCGCCGAATTTTTTATGCGCCGGGACGCCCACACCCACGGGACTCCTCCATGACGCTGTTCGCCTGCACGGGGGAGGGGGAGTCCGTCCGGCAGAAGAGTCGGCGCCGACGCTCATTTACCGTCTCCTGTTTGAGACACCCGACGCAATACGCCGGGAATTTGAAACCCTTTGGAAAGGCAGCGAGTGAAACCATGAAGCCCATAGACATTCTTGTTTTTTCTCCACATCCGGATGATGCGGAGATTGGATGCGCCGGCACCATTTTGTTAGAAACGGACCGAGGCCGGCGGGTGGCCATCGCCGATCTGACGGACGGCGAGTGCGCCGGCCAGGGAAGCCGCAAACAGCGAAACCGGGAGCGGGAAAAGGCCGCAGCGCTTATGGGACTTGCCGACCGCATTTCCCTGAAACTGCCGGATACGCAAATCGGATCTTCACCGGAACACCGTCTTGTCCTCATCGAGGCCATCCGGAAAACCCGTCCCAAAATCATCCTTGCCCCCTATGAAAAGGATCGCCATCCTGACCACGAAGGGACCAGCAGACTGGTTCGGGAGGCTTTCTTCTATGCGGGCGTGGAAAAAGTTCACAAGGGAAAAGCTTATCGACCGGCGGCGATTTACACCTATATGATCCACACGCCCTTCATGCCGTCATTCGTTATTGACATATCGTCTGTTTGGGAAAGAAAACAGGAGATTATCAAGGCGTACCGCTCCCAGTTTACCGGCGGGAAAACAGCCATCGGCAAGCCGGATTTTCTTCACTATCTCGAAGCGCGGTCCCGCTTCTACGGCGCGCACATCGGCGCGTTATCGGGGGAACCTTTTTTCTGCGAAGGGCCTTTGGGACTTGACGGCCTGCCGAAAACAGCATCAGAGGACACCTATAAATGCTGCCGATAAGATGGGCGGGCAATGTGCGGATGACGTTTTCTTCCCGGCCCGTGCGGTTTTTCTCAGAAAGACCGGAGGGCCTCCTCCCGGTCCGTATAAACATGGAACAGTTGTGTAAAGCCGGCCAGGTCGAATATCTCCAGAATTTGGCTCTGCATGGACAGGAGCGCCACCCTGCCGCCCTTGTCTTCCGCTTTTCTCGCCAGGGTCAGGAGATGCCGCAGGGCCGCCGAGCTGACGTAATCCAACCGGGCCAGATCGAGAAGAAAGCTCTTGTCTCCCGCATCGAGCATGGGCATAACCTCCTGTTCAAACAGGGGCGCCGTCGTAGCATCGAAACGGCCCTGGATCGTAACAATCACGATATTGCCTTGTCTTTTTTTACCTATCTTCATAAACAATCCTCGAATCCACTTCAGACCGCCGCCACAATGCGTGTTTTTTTCTTCAGCCGGCTGATGCGCAGCCGCAGTTCCGCGGCCTTTGCCGTTTCCTTGGCTTCCAGCGCCTGCGACTTCAAAACCTTGAGTTCCCGAATCTTGGCCTTCAATTCAGCTTTTGTCATCTTGATCTTGACGGCTTTGTGATGTTTCTTGATGGGGGTTTCATCTTTGATCCCCCGGGCTTCTTTAATGAAGGCGACCAGCTCTTCCTTCTTCATGTCATGGACTGCCTTAGAGTGGGGAATTTCCATGGCGATTTCCCTGAGATCCTTAACAGTCAACTTTTCCAAAGGCTTTTCTTCGTGTTTCTTTTTGGTTTCTTCTGCCATCGCGTCAATACCTCCCTGATTGGATATTATGAGATTTTAACTATATCAATGGGCTGTGTCGAAGTAAATTCATTGAAAAAGAACGCCTACTGCATGAAGATATTTGATGAAAACTTCCTCTTTGTGAGGTGAAGTATAAGAAACACCGTCTTGTCTGTCAAGGAATTCTTGGCCAGGTTTAAACAATGGTCAGCTTCGCTTTGTCATGTACCCCGTGTCTCTTTGTTCAAAGAAGCGGCAAAAGCATACCTGGTCTGAGAATTGAGAAAAGCATGAGTGGCATTCAGATGGCATGATGGATAAGGAAGCAGGATTTATTGATCAATCAAAACTTAAACGATCAGCCCAATAACGCGGTTGGCGATGTAAATGAGCGACAGCGACAATAATGATTGTCTCGTCTTCCAATCCATAAATCAGCCCGTAAGGGAACCGGGCCAAAAGACATCTTCGTAGTTCGGGCTCTACCTCAGGACAGGATAACGGGAAAATAACAGATCGCCTAATTGCCCTATCCAATTCATCGAGAAATTCTTGGCCCAGGCCATCGACCTGTTCATTATACCAGTTGACGGCGTCATCAAGTTCCTGCTGAGCCAATGTAAGAAAGCGAACCTTCATCAGCGGCGATACTTTTCCATAACGTCATGATAGGATGCCGAAGGAATATGGCCTGACTTGTAAGCTTCCCAACGTTTGCGGGCCTCCTCAGCCCATATATGATCCAATTCCGGGTCGGGTTTATCAAGATCGGTAAGGATGGCATCCACCAAACGTAATTTTTCCAAGTCCGATAAAGACTTTATCTCCATTGATAGTCTTTCGGTTGTGGTGGTCATACGATAGCCTCCGTTTATTCGGGTTAAGGAAGACTTTACTTCAATTTTTTTCAATATATCATTCTGTTCCCAACTCATCAATAATCTTTTCAATATCTTTTTTTGACGAAAGAAACAGAATTAAGGAATACGAATTCCTTGCCGTGTGTCCAGGTTTTAGTGATTCTCCTGATGTCATCGGGTTATCTTGAGATTCCACAGGTTGCTGCCGAATTTCCCCTAATTTCTAAATCTCAAAGAATCAAATGCATGTATATTGGAAAGCATAAATGAGTGGTGTTTCGTCTGCTCCTCTCGCCGTCGCGTATGGGCGCTGCAAATGCTATGGAAAACAATTTCTATCTCCTGATGGCAGCAATATATGCCACGGATTGCAAGATGTCAACGACCGCAACCGTTTGCACGTCATCCCTGCTTTTCCATTTTCTCATTTTATGCTACAGGGCATTTCAAAACATTAACCGACGGTATTGCCGAATAAATATGATGATGCGTGTTTTATTTTTGCCTGTTTTGTCCGGAATTCTTTACTGGCTGAGTTCGCAGGCTTTCTCCTTTCCTCTCGCTGTATGGGTGTGCCTTGTCCCTTTGGGATTATCTTTTTACAAGACTTCTCCGGGAAAGGGCTTTGCCGGCGGCCTTGTTTACGGGTTTTGCTTGTGGTTTGCCGCCGTCTGGTGGATCAAAATCCCGTTGATCAACATGGTCCATATTCCACCCTGGCAAGCCTGGGGCTGGACCGTGGTCTTTTGTGCGCTTCATGCCTTGCCCTATGGCGTTTTCGGATACCTGGCCGGAAAGTTTTGCCTGATGGAAAGCTGGCTCGGCGCTGCCTTTGCATCGGTTTCTCTGGTTGTTATCCGCACCTGGTGCCCCCTGGTTTTCCCCGGCAGTGAAGCCCATAATCTATACGCATGGCCCATATTTATCCAAGTTCTCGATCTGGGGGGCGCTCCCCTGCTGCTGTTTTTTATCTATTTTGTTAATTTCCAGATTGTCCGGGCGCTCACGGCCCGGCGTTCACATGGCTCTCCTGCACCGGCTGTGGTTTCCATTGCTATTGCCTTCATCCTGCTTGCGGGATATGGCGGGTATCGTCTCCAATCGCTTCATCAACAGATGAATGCGGCCGGCAGCGGACAACAGATCACAGTGCTCTCCATCCAGCCCAATGTGCCGATCAGTCAGGACAACCGGGACGTCCCTCCCCATGACCGGGGAAATGACATAAAAACCGCTTTGTCCCTGAGCCACAAGGCGGCCGTTCGATACCCCGGGGCCGATCTCGTGGTTTGGCCCGAAATCCCGCTTGCGTATCACTGCCGGGCCGAGGCGGGCCGGGATGTGCCTCCATTGGCAAAAGAAACAGGCAAAGCCTTCATGCTGCCCTGTACATCCATGATCGGAGATCGGGGAGAGGCATATTACAATAGCGTGATTTTCTTCGATAAAAATGGCGTTGCGGGGGAAGAATATCGTAAACTGATTCTGATACCCTTCGGTGAATATATCCCCATGGAACGGCAATTCCCTTTTCTCCGGAGGATGTTTCCGGGCGTCATGCCGTTTGTCGCGGGAAACCGGGGAGAGGTCAGCTACGATTTCGGCAGGGGAATAAGGCTGATGCCGTCCCTTTGTTACGAGGCAATCTTCACGGAGCATTGCCGCCGGTTTGTCGGGCGCGGCGGCAATGTGCTCATCAATATGGTGGATGACGCCTGGTTCGGGAAAAGCCCGGCCTCAGTGATTCACATGTCTCTGGCCATGTTTCGTTCTGTTGAATACAGAATCCCGATGGTCCGGGTCACGAACACCGGCGTCGGCATCTTTGTACAACCCACGGGTGAAATCGTTCCCGGATCGCAGACGCCGCTTTTCCAAAAGGCCGCCACGGCCCATACTCTTTACATTCCCCCTGCGCGCTCGCCTTATGAACGCTGGGGCGACGCATTTCTCTATGGACTCACCGGACTGTTCATCATGGGCCTCATATGGTTTTACCTCACGTTTTACGGGTTCACTCCAAGGGGAATCATCAGGACAAAACCAAAATAGGCGGCATGTCTGTGTTCCGCATCCGGGAAAATGGCGAATATCCGACAAACTTTTAAATATACGAAATACTTCGAGAATTTTACAAAGAAAAAAACTTGATAAGATTCTTGAATCTTGTATATTTACAGCCGTCAGGAAACTTCGTTTAGCATAAACTGTATCGTCGCAACCATCATCACAAGGAGGAAGCCATGAACAAAAGACTATTGACAATCACCATCATACCCGCAATTGCAATCACCCTGTTTATATTTGTAAAATTTGTCGCAGCCGGAGGCGTCATCGACCACACCGTCAACATCATAAACGATACAGACTGCCCGGCGCACATTGTTTTTCAAACTTTTAACGGTGATACTCAAGAACATACTGTAAATTCACACATGCAGTATAAATTCCATGCCGGAAAGAAATGCCCCGCATCTCTTTATGGAAGCGTCACAGAGTCTAATGGAAAACAAAAAGCAATTCTTATTCATTGCATCAAAGACGGAAAGAATACCACAGACCCGCAAATATGCGCTCAGTTATTCAAGGGCGATCTTAACTGCAAGTCGTCCACGCACCGATTGCGGCCGTTTGATAACTACCAGACCGGCCGCGGTTATCATTTCATAAAGGAATAAAGTAAACAAAGAAAAAGGGATTAACCGTTAATCGGATAATCCCTTTTAATATCAATTGGCTGAGGGACGTGGATTCGAACCACGATTCACGGAGTCAGAGTCCGTTGTCCTACCATTGAACGATCCCCCAGAGATTTTCGGAACATGCAAAGCCGGAACGTGTCAATGAATCGTCCCTGCTTTTTTGCGGCGCTTAAATACCACACTCGTAGGGCAGAATCAATAAAGAAAATAGAATCCATCACCGGCGCCGTCATCGCCATCCGGACCTTCGGCGATGCGGACAGATTGAGATCGTCAGGGGCGCGGGCATTCCGGTCTGCGAAACACCGGGGGAATGCGACCGGGCCATTTACGCCCCGGCCCGATGTGCCGAGGTCGGAAACCGATAAACGGCGGCAAGCGTATTCTGATTATTTCACAAATTCAAACAGCCAACTATCCTTCTAAGCTTGATGGTCTCGTAAAAAGTCGAAATGGGCAACATGTTGTCATTCCCGCGCAGGCGGGAATCCAGTCATTTTAAAAAGTTCTGAACTCACT